>NZ_CP126080.1:4387500-4687500 GCF_030122805.1 Mesobacillus sp. AQ2
GAAAATCGGTATCTTTGGCCTCACGACGGCTGAAACAGTTGATATCTCAAGCCCTGGTGAGGGTGTCGAATTCACTGACTACATCAATGAAGCAAAAGCTGCAGTTGAAGCATTTGAAAAGCAAGGAGTCAATAAAATCATTGCGCTGACTCATATCGGTCTGAATGATGGCGGAGGAGACAATGACCTCACACTTGCTGAAGAAGTCGAAGGCATCGATGTCATCGTAGGCGGTCATACTCATGTTAAGTTGGACGAGCCAATTTTAGTGGAAGCCGGCAAAGAACCGACAGTCATCGTCCAGGCAAATGAGTATGGCAAGTTCCTTGGTACCCTGGATGTTAAATTTAATAAAAATGGCCGTGTTATCGAATATGCTGGCGAATTGTTGGATGTGAAAATTTTCGAAGATGATCAAGAAGCAGCTAAAATCCTGAACGAAAAATACAAACCTGCTGTTGATGAGATGAAAAACACAGTAATCGGGACAACTGCTGTTGATTTGATTGGTGGAAATCCTGCGGCAAGAACAGTTGAAACGAATCTTGGAAATCTGATTACGGATGGAATGCTCGCAAAAGCAAAAACAATCAACCCTAATACAGTAATTGCGGTCCAAAACGGCGGCGGGATCCGTACTTCCGTTAATGCGGGAGACATTACGATGGCAAAGGTACTTGAAGTCATGCCATTCGGAAACTCTTTAGGAATCATGCAGCTTACTGGCGCTGAAATCAAAGAAGCATTGGAGCATAGCGTCAAGGACGCCCCAACAGCATTTGGAGGATTCCTACAGGTGTCAGGCCTGAAATTCACTTATGACAGTTCCCTTCCAGCTGGGCAGCGTATACAGTCAGTGGAAGTAAAAGAAGATGGTGTCAACTACGTAAGCCTGGATCTTACTAAAACATATGCAGTGGCAACAAACACTTTTACCGCTAAAGGCGGAGACGGATACGACGTTTTCGGAAAGGCTTATAGTGAGGGACGTGTAAGTGAACCTGGTTTCGTTGACTGGGAAATCTTCACTGAATATGTAAATCAACAAGAAAACAAGACAGTAAGTCCTGCTGTTGAAGGTCGTATTATCGACGTAGCAAACTAATAGAGCAATGCCCAGCAGACGAGAATGCTGGGCATTTTTTATTTAAAAAACATCATTGAATACCTCATCATTCCGCAGAATTATACCGGACCCATTCTTCCTTTCTCCCTTTACTATCAAAAAAAATAATCACTCCATAATTTGGAAACACATCCAGCACCAAAAATAGATTGCTATTTCTATCATCCGCAAAGTAATATCTTCTTAACACAACTCACATTTTTGATAGGATGGGTGCAAATTTGATCAACTTCTTGGTGCTGTTTCTATTTTATTATCCACTGGTCATGGGAATTGTTTGGATTACAGGAAGTTTAATTTATTATGTAAAAAAAGAGAAACAGAGTATCCTTGTCCAACACAAGATGGAGGACCTTCCGTTTGTTTCCCTGCTGATTCCGGCCTTCAATGAGGAACAGACAATTGAGGAAACGGTAAAATATGCTTCAGAGCTCAATTATCCCTATTTTGAAGTGATCGTTATCAACGATGGCAGCAAAGACCGCACGATGGATATACTCAAATCGTTGCTGGAACTGTACCCGAAATTGCGTGTTGTCAATGTCGTGAACAACAAAGGAAAAGCGAATGCCCTGAAACAGGGAGTTTTGGCTTCTAAAGGCGAACTCATCGCGACGATTGACAGTGACGCCATCCTCGACAAAGACGCATTAACCTATATTGTCCCTCATTTCATTACACCCAATAACGGGGAAAGAGTGGGTGCGGTGACAGGCAATCCTAGAATCCGCAACCGGACAAGCCTGCTCGCAAAAATCCAGCTGGTTGAGTATGCGAGTATTATCGGACTGATAAAAAGGACGCAAAGAGTGCTTGGAAAAGTCATGACGGTTTCCGGAGTGTTTGTTGTTTTTCGTAAAAAAGCCCTGCTGGATGCAGGAATGTGGGATACAGACCTTATTACTGATGATATCGGGATTACCTGGAAGCTGCAAAGAAGGTTCTGGGATGTCCGGTACGAACCGAAGGCGCTTTGCTGGATGCTCGTACCGGAAACATTGAGAGGAATTTGGAAGCAGCGTTTGCGATGGACTCAGGGCGGCATCGAAGTCACCCTGCGCCATATGGATATCTTTCTCGACTGGCGCCAGCGAAGATTATACCCGGTTTATATCGAACAGGTACTTAGCGTCGTCTGGTCAATCACCTGGTTTATCTCTCTGCTGATGATGCTGTACAACTATATATTCCATCAGGAATTCATCCTGCCGATATTATGGATAGGAAACTACCTATCTATTATTTGTCTACTGCAATTCCTGGTCGCTCTTTATATTGAGAGGAAGTATGAAAAAGGGATCCTGAAATACATGCTATGGGGAATCTGGTACCCAATCCTTTACTGGCATATCAATGCCCTGCTTGTTATCAGGGCGCTTCCTAGAGGATTAAAAATCCTTAGGAAAAATAAAAACCAATTCGCAACCTGGGAGAGTCCCGACCGTGGGCTCCACCTGTAAGGAGAAGCCATGATCATCAACAGCAAACAGTCCAAGCCGCGAAAAATCATCGATCTGTTTTTCACTTTTTTCGGCTGGCTATTTCTCATCCTGTTCTTATATAACTTAAGTTCTCACTTTGAACGAAACCTTGATTTCACTTTTCTTGAATTAAACTTGGACAATGCAAATTCCATACTGCTCTTCACATTCCTTGTGGGCATCACAAGTGCTGCTTCCTTGAGCTGGTGGAGTACCTATAACAGGCGAAAATACGGCCACCTTAAAAGAAGGACGTTCCCTCCGCAAACAAATGAAAAAGATCTGGCTGAGTATTTTCAGATGACAGAAGTCGAACTGGAAACCATTAAAAAAGGTAGCTATATTGAACGAAACTAAAAAAACAAGGGGACGGTTATTCCATTCAGAAACCGTTCCCTTGTCTTATCTTTTTAATCTTTTGCTTGCTTCCTGCGGATTGCTGCTCCCGGTGATCGAAATATAGTGTAGTTACTGTGCTTCTTTTTTATGGAGACATGAAGCAGAATCTTGAACCATTGGAAGCAAAGGTTAGTGCTTCCCTTTCGATAATTTCGGGTGGTGACACACCTGTCGAATTAAAAAGGAGGCAAAGGGCTTCCCTGCCCGATATTAAAACCTAAATCCAACCAACTCTTTCCTCTTCTCATCCAATACACGTACTTTTTCTGTGTATTTCTCCAGGTCTCTGCTTAATTTCTCTTTTCTATCTCCAATCATCCGCATAACCTCTTTCGGGCTTGGCCCGCCTTGGAGATCGCGAATTTCGATGAAGTATTCTGGCGAGATGATTTTTTGCCATTCTTCTTCTGTGAGTGACACGTTGACGAATTGCTGAATCACCGTGTTAATTGCTTCGACGTCCCATTCGTAAAGTTCTTTTCCTTCTTTAACAGTCTCCTTGGAAATGAAGCTTGCAATCGAGTGGGCTTTCCTGAATGGAACGCTGTATTCGCGGGCAAGTGTGTCGGCAAGCTCGGTAATCGTGATGCTGGACTTCTTCGCCATTTCTCGAGTGTGCTCACCGTTCACCTTCAACGTCGCAATCACCGCGTACATCAGCTTCCAGACGCGGTTGGCGTTATTGAAAGCTCGGTACAAGTGCGGCTGCAAATCGTCTTCTGTATCGACGATATCGCCGAATGGTGTATTGTGGACCATATTGAAAGCGGCAAGCGCGTCCCCATAAGCACTGCTGGCAATCGAGCGGGAATGCTCAATCGACACCGGATTGCGCTTTTGCGGCATAATGCTGCTGCATTGCACGTAAGGATCGGCGACGTAAAAAGAACCGAATTCGCGTGTGACATGCTGAAGGAAGTCCTGGATCCAGCGGCCGGTGTTCACCATGCTAGTCATCAATGCTGAAGCAGTCTCAAGCAGGTAATCCCCTCCGCCAATCGAGTCATAGGAATTCTCGACAATCCGGTCAAACCCTAGCAATTCCCGAGTACGCTCACGACTGATCGGGAATCCCGTCGTCGTCAGGGCAGCAGCCCCAAGCGAGGACTGGTTGACCGTCCGATAAGCCGCCCATAGTCTCTGAATATCGCGTCCCAAAACATCATAGATAGCCAGGAAGTAATGCCCCAGTGTCGTCGGCTGGGCTGGCTGCGTATGTGTATAACCAGTAATGATCGTATCGGTATGGCTCTCAGCCTGCTCAAGCAACGCCTCGCTCAATTGATAGGCACTTGCAAGCAAATTGACGAGATGCTCCCTGAGCACGAGGCGGTACATTGCGACCCCCATATCATTGCGGCTGCGGCCGATATGGATTTTACCGGCAAGCTCAGCGCCGATTTCCTCGCCGATTTTCGCTTCCATCATGAAAAATAAATCCTCGAACTGCGGCTCATAACTCAGCTGCCCGACATCCGTCACGGCAACCTTATTAATCCCCTCAAGCATCACTTTCGCTTCATCTTTTTCGATAATCCCCTGTTCAGCAAGCATAATCACATGCGCCCGGTGGATATCAAACATGACATGGAACAAATAATCCCGCTGGTCATTGAAGACCGGCTTCAGCAGTGCCTCAACATACGTCTTCCCGGGAAAAGCCGCCCCTTCATTTTTGATAAACTCTTCTAGCTTGTTCATATTTTCATCTCCGATTCTATGATTATGCTAATATTCCAGCCTTAAGATAACGACTGTTCGGCCTTGACCCCGAAGAACTTGTTCGAAATAAGCAAGACGACTGCGATCAAGACAATCTGAATCATCCCATATGCAGCTGCCTGGCCCATATTGAACATCCGCAGCTGGTTCATGATTTCAATTGAAATCGGCCTGTTTGAAATCGTATACAGCAATACCGATGTCGGGAACTCACCGACAGATTCCACAAATGCCAGCAAAGTCCCTGATAGCACGCCAGGCATAATGATTGGTAAAATAACCTTACGGAATGTGTAGAACCATTTTGCCCCAAGGCTTCTTGAGGCTTCCTCAATCGAGTCATCCAGCTGCTCCAAAACAGCGTTTGTCGAGCGGACAACGAGCGGAATATGCCTGATAAAGTATGCAAGCGGCAAGATCCAGAATGTACCGACAAGGATATTCCCGAACGAGAAAATATTCGGCTCGTTAAAAGCAATGATCAAGTTCATCCCGATGACCGTCGCTGGCAATGCCCACGGAATCATCACGAGGATATCAACAAAGCTTTTGCCGACAAACTTCCGCTTAACCAACACATACGAAGCGAGCACACCGAACACCAGGTTCCCCGCCGTCGCGATCACTGACAACAGCAAGCTGTTTTTCAAAGGCTTAAAGATATTCGGATCCTCCAGCAATAATCGATAGTTCTCAAAGTTAAACACCGAAGGATACGTCTGCCATGTCCAGGTTCCGTCCGGAACGAGAGACAGCAGCAGAATCGTAAAGTGCGGCAGCAGCAGGATGATGACGCCGATAACGCCAATGAACACCATCGTCCACTTCAGCACCAGATTGTTCACTTCACTGCGATGCGCGCCAATTCCCTTTGAAGCCATCCGGTAGTCTTTGCGGTTCTGGTACCAGCGCATGAATAATAAGAAGGAAATCGAAACAATCGACAGGATGACAGATTGAGTCGCAGCAACCTCCATGTCTCCATTAATCTTCGAAAAATAAATCTGCAGACTCAGCACCCGGAATCCGCCCGCCAGCAAGAACGGTGCACTGAAGGATGCCATCGAAATCATGAACACCAGCAGTGAAGCGGCAACGATGGCAGGAGTCAATAACGGGAATGTCACCTTCCAGAACACCTGGAAACGGCTCGCTCCCAGGTTGTATGCCGACTCCTCAAGCGACGGGTCGATTTTATGGATTGCCGAAGACACCGTCATGTAGAAATAAACATACATCGTATAAGCATGAACAATCAGGATGCCTGAAATCCCGCCGATTTTAAAAGGTACTTCTTCCAGTCCAAACAAATCCTTAATCGCGTTCGGCACAAGCCCAGTTTCCCCATAAAGGAACATGAATGCCATAACCCCTACCAATGACGGCAGGACGATCGGCATGATCGCAGCCGTTGCGAAAAAACCTCTGCCAGGGAAATCATACCGGTTAAAAATAAACGCCAGCGGAATCCCGATTGCCGCACTCACCAAAACACTGAGGACAGATATATAGACCGAATTCCACAACGCTTGCAGATTCGTCTTCGATTCCTGCGAGAAAAAGTCCTCATAGTTCCCAAATGTAAAACTGCCCTCTTTTTGCAGACTTTCAAGAATCGTCCTTATTGATGGGTATAGGACATAGGCAATCAAGACAAGCAGCACTGGAATCAGCAAATATAATGTCAGCCGGTTATCGCGATTTTTCATCATGACACATCACCGCTTAACATCGGAATCAATCTGATTTGGTCGGCAGGAAGCTCAACCCATACATCCGCTCCCGGCTTCAGATTCGCTGAAACATGATTCAGCACATTCACCTCAAGCAGCAAGTCATTGACCTTTACCGCCAGATTGATGATTGTCCCGAAGAACTGGACTTTTTCAACTTTTCCTTTAAAAACGTTGTGCCGGTCTGCCTTTTCATCAAGAATCTTCACGGACTCAGGACGAACCGAGAGGGACAATTCACGATCTTCGTTTTCCCTACTAAAATTAAAAGGCGTATTATGTACAACAAATTGATTTTCACCAGCCGAGACAGTGACAAGAGCGTCGTCAACCTGCTCCACTTTTACAGGAAGAAGATTGATCTCGCCTATGAAACTGGCAACAAAGTCATTGGCCGGTTCATTATAAATCTCCGACGGCGTCCCCACCTGGTGGCACACCCCGAAATTGAAGACAGCGATCCTGTCACTCATCGACAGCGCCTCTGCCTGGTCGTGGGTAACATAAATCGTCGTAATCTTATATTCTTTCTGCAGCCTGAGGATCTCCGCCCGCATCTCGTCGCGCAGTTTCGCATCCAGGTTGCTTAACGGCTCATCCAGCAACAGGATTTCAGGTTCAATCACCAATGCCCTCGCAAGTGCCACACGCTGCTGCTGACCTCCACTCAACTGACTCACCTGACGATCGGCGTATTGCTCGAGCCTGACCTTGCGAAGCACCTCGTGCACCCTGGTTTTTACTTCACTGGAGGCCATCTTCCTTACCTTCAATCCAAACGCGACATTTTCAAAGACCGTCATATGAGGAAAAAGGGCATAGTTTTGGAAAACCATGCCCGTATTTCTTTTTTCAGGAGGTACACGCGTCATATCTTTATCGCCAAATCGCACGACACCTTTGGTAGGATAATAGAATCCGGCAATCATCCGCAGCGTTGTCGTCTTGCCGCAGCCACTCGGTCCGAGGAAGGTAAAGAACTCCCCATCATTGATTTCCAGATTCAAATGATCCACTGCCACTACCTTTCCGAAGGCTTTTTGGACATTTTCTATTTTTATCGACGCCATACCGTACACATCCTATTCTTTGATTTCTTTTTCTCCGCTCTTAATGTTTTCATCCCAATACTTCATCCACGCATCACTATTGTCCTGGAAGACCTTCCAGTCGATATCCATCGCCTTGATTTCAGTATCCGTGATCCACTTCGGCAGATCCTTCACATCATCACGAGTAGGGATGCGGTAGTATTTTTCTGCTAAAAGCTTCGCCGCTTCAGGCGTGTTGACAAACTCATAGAATGCTTCAGCCGCTTTCTGGTGCGGCGCATTCTTCACGATCGCGATTCCTTCAGTCAGGACTGGCGTTCCGCTTTCAGGAACGATGAACTCAAATGGATAGTTCTTGTTTTCCTTCAGCATGACAACATCTGGCATTGCCCAGACAGAGACGGAACCTTCACCCTTGGCAACCTTGTTGTACATCATTTCCGGGTTAGCAGAGTATTCCTTCGTATTCGCATCAAGCTTTTCAAGCCACTCATAACCCTTTGCTGTGTCCTGGGAATCCTTGAAATCACGGTAGATCATCGCAGAGAAGATCGTTCTCATCGTACCGGAAGCAAGCGGATAACGAATGATGATTTCATCCTTCCATTTCGGATCAAGCAGGTCATCCCAATCCTTCGGCGCTTCTTCCTTTGTCAGCTCCTTGCTGTTGTACATGATAACCTCAGGTGTCTGGCTTGTTCCTGACCAGTTCCAGTCTGCTTCGTGGAAATTATCAGCCAATGCCCCGGAGTATGAAGGTTCATACGGCTGTAAAAGTCCTTCGTCCTTAGCCTGGTCGAACATGACGGATGGAGCTCCCCACCAGACGTCTGCCTGAGGATTGTTTTTCTCGGAACGGACACGGTCAAGAACTTCCTGTGAACCCATGTCGAGCCATTCCACATCGACGTTATGCTCGGCTTCGAACTGCTTTTCAAATTCTGTTAAAATATCTTTTCCGTGCGGAGAATAAATCACCACTTTATCTTCCAGCTTGTCTTTGGAGCCATTATCTCCAGCCGGTTTGCTCGATCCTTCTTCAGAGCTGCATGCTGCCAGTAATAACGATGCAGATAAAGTTAATGCCGTGATAATCGAAACTTTCTTTTTGTGTTTCACAAAAACTCCCCCTCATTAATGGTATTTAATCAAACTTTCATGTTCCCTCATGAAAAGTGACACGGCACCAAGAACCCCTGCATTGTCACCCAGTTGGGACGTCTTCAGCTGGACTGAACTAGGAAGGTATTGATTCACAATCTCCTGCAGCTTCGGCAGAATGTATTCGGATGATTTAAGAACACCACCTCCTAAAATGACAATCTCTGGATTTAGCAAACTGGCAGCATTTACAATCCCATATGCCAGATGCTCAATTGCTTCATCAATGACTTTAAGCGCAATTTGATCACCACTTTTCGCCAGCTTGAACGCCACCTCCCCCGACAGCTCGGAGGCAAGTGCCTGTTGATGCAGAGGATGCTCCAGCTCCTTCTGGATGCACCTTGTCAGCCTGTCTCCAATCGATTTACCGCCGGCCACACTTTCAAGATAGCCATAGCGGTGAAAAATTGGCTTGAATTCATTTTTCATATCATTCTTGTCCGTCACCATGTAGCCAATTTCACCAGCCGCGCTGGATGAGCCGCGATATAGCTGATTGTTGATGATAATTCCGCTCCCGATTCCCGTGCCGACGGCGATGAACAGCACACTCTGCTTATCGCGCGCGTTTCCAAGCCACTGCTCGCCTAGCGCTGCTACATTCACATCATTATCCACATGCACCGGGTAGGGAATATAACGCTTTGCCTCGGTGATAAAAGGGTACCGGACCCAATTCAGGCTCGGGGCCTCAACGACAATCCCGGTTGTTGTCTCAGTGATTCCCGGGACACCCGCGCCCATTCCGAGGATCTTCTCGTCTTCAATCCCTTCCTTGTTCACCATAAACTCTATTTCTCTGGCAATCTGCTTTAGCAGCCCTGAGTCTAGATACTGGCAAGTGTTAAAACTGCTGCTCGCAACGATGTTCCCATTCAAATCGCAAATAACCGTCTTCACTTTCGTCCCGCCAATATCCGTTCCGATTATGTATGCTGCCTTTTCATTGAAGTACAGCTGGATTGGCCTTCTGCCTCCCTGTGACGTCGACTCACCAATCCCCTTCTCAAAAATCCACTTTTCCTGAATCAATTCATCGACCAGTAATGATACGGTTGGTTTACTGATATTGATTTTCGCGGCTATTTCTGCCCTGGAGATCGGTGAATTTTCCTGAATGCACTGTAGCACCCTTTTCTTGTTGAGTGATTTCAGCTGTACCGGTGTTCCACTTAGATTCATAACATCACGGCCTTAAAATTCTTTTTGGTTAGTAAGATTTACTAATTAACTAAAAATATACATTACTTTGTAACCGTTTACAATAACAAAGTTCTGAAAATTTAAAATCGTGTTTAAAAAAATATATTTTTTCAATTTCAAAGATATTCTTGATCTGTCGCTTCCTTTTAAAATAAAATATCCAGTTGGTTCCATTTACCCACCTGTAAAATGGATATAAATAACCATTTTTAATATTCTGACAATTATTTATTTTACAATATTATCTAACTATGATTATCTTGAATTAGGTGTTATATCTGTTGTTAGTTAGGCAGATTAACTAACCTACAAATACATACAGAGGAAGGAGTGTTCATTATTTCTCAGCAAAACTCAAAAATGAAAGGGGTTACAAAAATGAGGAAGTACTTTGTTGGTTTGCTCTCGTTATTGCTAGTCGTTTCCATGCTGCCATTAAGCGGTTCAGCTGCCCAGACCCAGGAACCTGATGTTGATCTCTGGAATGCAGTGAAGCCTCTCGACACGACCGTAACCTTCTTGAATACTGGCGCTCATCCAGATGATGAGCGAAGCGATTTTTTAGCGTATCTGTCACGAGGACTCGGCGTTAAAACTGCCAGCATGATTGCGAACCGCGGTGAAGGCGGCCAGAATGAAATCGGCAATGAGCTTGGAAACGGCCTTGGAATCATCCGTTCCCGCGAAATGATCGAAGCCGCTAAAATCACTGGTGTTACTGCTTATCACTTAAGCGAAACCACAAACGATGCAATCTACGACTTCGGTTTTTCCAAAAGCCCTGATGAGACACTTTCAAAATGGGATAAGGATGTTGCGTACGAGCGGTTGATCCGATTCATCCGGACATACCAGCCGGATATCGTCATGCCATCATTCAGGAACTCCCCAACACAGCACGGTCATCACCGCGCGATGGAAATTCTGAGTGAAAAAGCGTTTGAAGATGCGGCAGATCCTTCAATCTATCCAGAACAGTTAAAAGAAGGATTATCAGTATGGCAGATTAAAAAGCTCTTCCTCCCTGCCGAATCAAAAGACACGGCCACCACTTCAATTGAAATTGGAATGTACGATCCAATTTATCAAATGTCCTATCCACAGCTGGGAGAAGCATCCCGTTATATGCATAAAAGCCAGGGAATGGGCAATGACATCCCTGTCGCACCACGCCAGACTCACCTAGAATTGCTTTACAGCGCTGTTGACACAAACAACAGCAACGAACTTTTTGCAGGTGTTCCATATGACTTGGCCGAATGGGCAAAAACTCTTCCAAAAAACGCGAACTCTTTATCAGTTCAGTACACAAAACTTCAGGACCAGCTTGAATCGATCATTGATTCCTATCCTGACAGAGATGCAGTATTCACACAATCACAGAAAGCTTTGAAAGATGTCCTCCGACTGCAAAAGAAGACGGAAAACGCAAAGCTTGATGATGAACTGAAAACTGATTTGCTGCACAAGCTGAGCTTGAAGGAAGAGCAGCTGCAAACAGCAAGTTTCATATCATCAAGCCTGGATGTGACTGCTAAAGCAGCATCCACTGTACTGACAAAGGGCCAGGATACTACGGTTACTGTAACACTAGAGAACAATGGCTCACAGAAGCTGGAGCATCTGAATGTGGATTTATTGGCACCTGAAGGCTGGACTATTACGTCAAGTGCAAAGGATGCTGATTTGGCTCCAGAAATAACCGCAACCCTCACATTCGATGTGGCTGTCCCTGAAGATGCCGAGTTCTATCATGCGTACAAAGAACCAGTTTTACAGGCAAAAGTTTCATACAAAAATAAAGGCGCTTCCGTTGAACAAGTAAAACAGCTAGAAGGCACAATCGCAGTCCTGCCAGACGCGGCAATAACCTTGAACCCAGAGGATATCATCGTCAACACGGCCAATGTCCAGGATGAAATCCCGGTGACCGCAAAAGTGAAGAACTATTTTAACGGAGCATCACAAGCCGTTGTGTCGCTAAAAGTTCCTGAAGGCTGGGAAGTAGAACCGAAATCCGCATCCGTTGATTTCAGCGCCCAGTTCGAGGAAAAAGAAGTAGCGTTCACCCTTTCACCGCCTAAAGACATTCAATCAGGAGATTTCAAAATCGATGCTGAAGTAGCTGTGAACGGTAAAACTTTCGATTCAACGATCCAGGAAATCAGCTACGACCATATCGGAACATTCTATTATCAGTACCCTGCCCAGGTGAATGGCGTAGCATTCGAACTGCTGACAAATGATAATCTGAAAGTCGGATATATCGATAGCGGCTTCGATTTGGTTGCTGACTATTTATCAAATGCCGGCATGAACATCACAAAACTGACTGAAGCCGATCTAGCGACAGCAGATCTAAGCCAGTATGACACAATCGTAGTCGGCATCCGCGCTTATCTGTCAAGAGCAGACCTGATCGCGAATAACGCCCGCCTGCTTAAATACGTTGAAGACGGCGGACACCTGGTCGTCCAGTATCACAAGCCAAACGATGGCTGGAATAAAGACACCACTGCACCATATCCATTAACAATCGGAAATGTTTCGATCAAATGGCGCGTAACCGATGAAAACGCAAAAGTAAACGTCCTGCAGCCAGAATCACCTCTGTTCAATTATCCAAACAAAATCACAGACAGCGACTGGGATAACTGGATCCAGGAAAGAGGACTCTACTACCCGATGGCATGGGGACCAGAATACCAGACATTCGTCAGCATGGCTGACCCAGGAGAAGACGCATTCGACGGCGGCATCCTGATGGCGAATTACGGCAAAGGAACCTACCTTTATACAAACCTTGTATTCTACCGCCAGATCCAGGGGCAAGTACCTGGTGGGTATAGGATTTTCACGAACCTGATCAGTTATGGGGCACAGGAGTAAAAAGTACCCTTTAGATTGATAGCTTTAACCCTGGAGCAATTAACTTTAGAGGATGATTGCTCCTTTTTTACCGCATTACATGATGGCGATCACCTATCTTTATCGAATTTTCAAGAGAGGCAGCTCCCGGGTTAAAAAGGAGGGCGTTTCCAGCGCCTAATGTTTCTATCTGAAAAATCATCCGACCCATTGAGAGACAAACAAAAAGCATGACTCTTCGCCCCTTCTTTCTCTTAAGTGTTGGAACTAAACTACTAATAGATCAATAATATTCTAGTGCCTTCCACTCATTTATTTAGGAAAACGAAATATTCGACAAATTGCAGCACCCTTTTCCCTATTAAACTGATTATGATAACCATGAAATTAATTTACTAGATTAGGAGTGATTGATTCTATGAAAAAAGGCAAAAAGGTTTTGGCAGGATTAAGTGTACTGGCTTTGTGCGCCTCACTTACTGCTCCTGCATTAGCTTCCAATTCACCGAACGGAAATCTTTACAATGAAAACCAGGTTTATTCGGTAAACGGCTATACTGATTATGCTGAGATGGTGAAGCGTCTACAGCAAATTGAGGCAAACAGCCAGGGCAGAGTTGCTTTGGAGATTGTCGGCCAGTCGAACAAAGGAAGAGATATTTACCAGGCTCGAGTCGGAACTGGCGATAAAGTGGTCTTGATTGAAAGTGAAATCCACGGAAATGAAAACACGGGCACGGAAGCAATCCTTAGCATGCTTCAATATCTTGGATCCAGCAATTCTCCAGAAGCTAAGAAAATCCGCGAGGAAATCACCCTTGTTACTCTGCCGAAAATGAATCCAGATGCATCAGAACTTGACCGCCGCGGCAATGATATGTCATGGGAAGAAGTTGTCGAAGACTTCCCACAGCTGGCTGATGCTGCAGGCCCTGCATGGAATTACTATAACAATCGCATCCTTCAAGACAGAGATTATAATGGCCGCCCTGGTTTCGATGTGAACCGTGACTTTAATCCAGACTTGAATTATGTCCCTCAGGCTTCTGACTTTCCAGGTAATTCAAGCAAAGCTGGCTGGTACATTACACCTGAATCCCAAACTGTACGAGATGTCTATAAATCCCTTCAAGCAGAGTTTGGAGATGTAAATGTGTTCATCGATCTTCATCATCAGGGACAATATTATGTTGAAGGTACAGATGACATTGTCACGATGTCCCTTTCCGCTGACTTTGTTCCAGATCCAAACAAGCCAGAGGGAGCAAAGTACGCTCAATATGCAGACAACTATAATTTCGAGTTCTCCAAGCAACTGAATCTAGCTGCATATAACGCACTACAATCATTGGGTGAAAACTCACCTTTCAATAACATCACCCTTTACAGCCAAAATTTAGATCTTCCAGGTACAGCACTTGGCAGTTTCGCCTTGAATGGCAGCGGTACCGTCTTATTTGAAGTACGTGGCCAATCCCATTCTTTAGGACAAAAGAAAAAAGGCCAGCTGGTGAAAGCTGTTGAAACAGGACTATATGGAATTATTAACGGCGTAGTTGATGGTTCGGTTGAACAGCTAAACCCTGCAGAATATGACAACATCCCGCTCACATCGTATTCACCAGGAATCTAAAAGAGTCATGTGGACAGTTCTTTTATAACAAATTCCCATATTGGTTATTCATTAGGAAAAAGTACCCTCCACATCAAAGACAAAAGGGAAGCATCATTTTTGCTTCCCCTTTTTAATCTGGCATTATTTAAGTAAAAAGATAGTTAAAACAGAACGCGATTGAATTCAAATTCAACAGCGTTTTTTCTGCATTTTTCACAAGAATTGTCTCGATTGTAAGAGATGAAACAAACTGCTCCCCTTTTATGCGGCTCCCGAATGAGACACAAGAACCAAGTAATTCGCACCTAACCAATTATTCCATTTGCCTCCAATAACCGGAGGGCGATTTTAACATCGGAAACATTGACTATAATGGCATTGTTTTCTCCATAGTATATAGCTTTCACTTTTACCTTATGGAATAAAGCGTCATAAATACCGCTTAAGACGCCTGTGGTTCCGGTTACCAGCCCAAGAATCTGGATGACTTTCTCCTCCTTGAATCTTACGCCTTCCGAGCAAAGAACATCTCTGACAACCTCATTTTCCTCTGGATCATTCGATTGTGGGGGACCAACAACGATTCTGACTAGATTGGTGTTTTGCAGCTTAGTGATGGTGGCAGCAGTAAAACTTACTCCTCTATCTGATATATCCTTTAGAATCTTATTAAGCGTTTTATCGTCCGCGGTGAAAGTAAATTGATGTCTAATTCGAGCGGTCAGATGAAAATTCATATCGTTCATTAATTTCACTCCCTTTCTATAATAAGTTATTCATTTTATAAACAAGTTGACGGTTTATCTGGCCTTACTCGTCCGCCTAATTTAAAACTTGATAAAAAAATAACGTGTAAAAATTCACACGTCATTAAGCAAGGATACGGTTATATCGCTCCACAATATAATTTAAGTTTTCATTATTCAAGGCGCAAGCACCCCTCCACGCACTATCTTAAGGGGCCAAAATCACCTGCACTGGGTTCCTTTACGCGCCACAATAACTACAACCAACTCCTATGATAACTTCACTAACCCCCGTGTATTTGGGAACCTGTGTCTTTCCCCTCTTCATGTTTCATCTTACCTAAGACAGCCAAAAACACAAAGCCCGCTCCAGCAGAAAATGCATAGACCAATATCAAGTTTCCATAACTTATAAACTCCGAAAGCAACCCAAAAAATAAATAACCTACTGTGGATCCAATTTGTGTTGTATTCATATAGAGGGTCGTCGCAGTGCCGGGGGCTTCTGGAATAAAGTCCTGAAAATAGGAAATGGCAATTCCAGCCGTAATTGACACCTGTGCGGCGCTCAAGATTTGCAGCGGGTAGATTTGCCAAGGCTCTGTAACTAAGCTGAATAATAAGAAGTAAACAAAAGCGATAAAGAAACCAATTCTAACTAAAATGCCATTATCTATCTTTGTCGCTAGCAATCCCGCTGCGATCATCATAGGCACTTCAAAAATAGGCGGCACGCTAAAAATAATTCCCACATCAATTTCAGAGCCATTTAAAATCTTTGTAACGAACTGAGGAACGTTAAGCATATGAATAGACGCTGCCGCTGATAAAAGCAGTGCGGCTGCAAGATTGCCAAATATATGCGGCTTAACAAGCCACTTCTTAACAGACAGCGATTCTGGGGATGATTCAGTATGCTTAGGTACCTCTTTGAGCAAAAAAACAATCGATAGAAAGGTTAATAAGTATCCTCCTGCAACAAAGAGGAACAGACCTTTAAAGCCCAACATTAGCAAAAGCCAGGCTGCAAGAGCGGGCCCGACTGTCCAGGACAGTGCAAAAAACATTCTGAACACGTTCATAATTAAAGGAGTTTCTTCATTCGGGACATTTGCATCTCTTAAAGCATCGCGTGCATACGCCCATAATTGCGGCAAAGCGGCTGCAGTTGTTCCCAGCACGAAAAAGGCAGTTAAAGATAAAGCATAATAATTCCTTAAAAAGGCAAACAGACTATAACCTATAATTCCTGTAAAAGCAGTAATGATCAGCAACTTTTTACGACTGAACGTTGTATCAGACAACTTAGCTATATAACTGCTTATTGCTACTCCACCTAAAGCTAAAATTGTCATAAAAATTCCAAAGCCTGTATTGGTCATCCCAACTTCATCAAGCCCAAACAAGGAGGAAAATGGAATAAAGAATGACATGGAAAGGCCCAGAATGAAGTTAATTAAGAATAGGACCGGAAAGGTGGGAATACTCCAAATAAATAACAATCTTTTTTTAGCTGAGGAAAATATCCTACTCATGTTTGATCAATCCTATCCAGTATAGTATCTATTAATCTATATTAAATTAAATGTAAATACCATTTTATATTTAATTCCATTAAAAAGGCACTCTTTCTGCGGAATTCATTTCCCACATTTTACAAAAAGAAGGATCTGGCATAGCTATGCCAGATCCCCATATATCTTCTAAGCTTCTACCTTTTGAAAAAATTGTGGCAAGTGTTCCTTGTGCGCTTCAAGCATTTCATCAACAATTTGCTTGGCGAGCTTATCCGATGCAACAAGCGGATTAATGGTCAGAGCTAAAACTGCCTTGTCATAATCACCAGTAACTGCGGCTTCAGCTGCAATCCTCTCAAATGATTTAATTTGCTGGACCAGACCCCTGACAGGAACGGGAAGATCTCCCATCACTATTGGTCTAGGGCCATCCTTTGTAATAATGCAGCTCACTTCAACTGCCGAATCATTTGGAATGCTGGCAATTGCCCCGTTATTGACCGTATTTACAGGCTGTATATCACGCTTGTCATTGTGGATGGAAGCAATTAAACGGATCGCTGCATCAGAATAATAAGCACCTCCGCGTTTCTCGAGCTGTGGCGGCTTAATATCAAGATTAGGATCCTTGTAGAGATCAAACAAATCCTTTTCTAGTTTCTGTACAACCTCTGCTCGGGTTCCCTCGACTTCTGAATTTTTCAGGTCCTTTTCAACCATTTCCCGTGTTTTATAATAATACATATGGTATGGGCAGGTGAGAACGTTTAAAGCTTTCAGGAAGGAAGGCTCCCATCCTAGTCCCTGAATATTCTTCACAAAACTGCTGTTGGTTGGATCTGTCAGCAGGTTTATGACTTTATCCTTTACACTTTCTCCGTCTAAATAAACATCAAGGCCGTATACCATATGGTTTAAGCCAGCAAAATCAATCCTTATGCGTGAATGCTCGACATCCAGCAGCTTTGCAATCCCCATTTCCATTCCAATAGGAACATTGCAAAGGCCAACCACTTTTTTGATATTAGAGTAACGCAATACCGCCTCAGTCACCATACCGGCAGGGTTTGTAAAGTTTATTAGCCAGGCATCGGGACATAGCTCTTCCATATCACGGCAAATATCAAGAATGACCGGGATGGTGCGCAGTCCTTTAAATAACCCCCCTGGACCATTCGTTTCCTGTCCAAGTACACCGTATTTCAATGGAATTCTTTCATCCTTGGCACGAGCCTCCAATAGACCTACCCGGAATTGGGTTGTAACAAAATCAGCATTCTTTAAAGCTTCCCTTCGGTCGAGTGTTAAATGAACTTCAATTGGGAGTCCAGCCTTTTGGACCATACGTTTTGCAAGGTTGCCAACAATCTCAAGCTTTTCTTTTCCTGCTTCAATGTCAACAAGCCATAACTCACCTACAGGAAGCTCATTGTATCTTTTAATAAGGCCTTCGACCAATTCCGGTGTATAGCTGGACCCGCCGCCAATAGTTGCAATCTTTAACCCCTTTTTCATGCATTAACACCTCCGGATAGATTAACATACTCATATAAATCCACAAATTCGCTGGCCAGGTCCTTTAATGTAATAGCATTCATAAGATGATCCTGGGCGTGGACCATTAACAAAGTGAGTTCCGTTTTTTCTCCTCTGACTTCTCCTTGGATCAGTGATGTTTGGATTAAATGGGCATTATTTAATTCATTAGAGGCATCTGCAAGTTTTTCTCTTGCCCCCAACATATCCCCTCTCTTGGCTGCTGCGATAGCTTCCATTGCTGAACTCTTCCCATTTCCCCCGTGAAGGATGATTTGGAAAATTGTCTCTTCTAGATTTACCATAATTACCATTCACCCCTTTCTTTAAAATAGAATATAAATTTACTAAAAAGGCTATCCTTTATGACCATTGATAAGGTCAATTGCCGACTTCAAGACCTCTTCCCCATTGCACATTCCATAATGTACGGGATTAATGGAATCTACCGGTATATTGTTTGCCTCACCTAGCTTTTTCATTTGTGGCAGTAAATAGCGTACTTGTGGTCCAAGCAGCAAAACGTCTGCGCTATCTACGTGACGTTTAACTGCATCTGCGCCTTCAGCCCAAATTCTTACTTCGATCCCCTGGCTTTTTGCAGCAGCTTCCATCTTTGTTACCAGTAAGCTTGTCGACATTCCGGCAGCACAACACAGCAAAATATTCATCATATTTAATCCTCCCCGGTCAAAAGTTAATGAATAAATCAAAATATTAATCTGATAATTCAATCCTAATGTAAAAACGCTTTCATTTACACTCATACTTTTTCCGTTGGTTAACGGAAAATGTTGAACACATTAAACCATCTCTCCATTGCTTTTCCTTTAATGATTTCCTGAAGCAACAGTCTGGTTTATTTCATTGTTAGCTGGGTGTTGACTTTTACTTTGATTACTATTAGCTGAAGGTTCCGATTTCAATAGCAGAAATACACCCAAAACGATCAGAAGTATACTGAGAAGCTTCATTCCATTCATCGGCTTTATCGGTGTTCCAAATAAGCCGATTTGATCAATTAAAGCACTTCCGATTATTTGTCCAAGTACCAGCACAACAAAAATCGATAATGCTCCAGCCTTGGATATGGAAAAGCTAAGAGAAGCCACCACTATAACACCGATTACTCCTGAAACTGCATACCATTTAAATCCTTGAGTAACCGTCTGGCTTATGCCTATTACTGGCTGGCGGTTCAATAAATAAATTAATGGCGGAATGGCCTGGATTATTGACAGCCATGCAATCAATGCAGGTATACCTATGATTTTGCTGCCAGCACTGTTTAAAAGGCCCTGTATTGAAATCAGCAGACCTCCAATGAAAGCAAGAAAAAATGGGAGAAGGTTCACAAGCACCATCCTGTCTAAAGTTCGGCTAAGTTTTCTGTCTTTCCTATCAAAGAAAAAAACAGGTTCCTGCCATTACTGACCATCAGAACCTGTTTAGTTATTTCACACTAACGACCCTACTGATATTTCCCTATAGGTAACTAGATCAATTTTCCTGTTTTTAAGCTCCTCAAGGATAGCTGGATCAGTTAATATAGCAAGCTCCTGAACCCGTTGAAGGTTGTAGGAACTTCCGGTATAAACCTGTTCATCAATATAAGCAGGGTGAGTCATTAATTCTGCTGTTTCATATGAAAGGACTTTATCCAGCAATCCAATCAAATAGTCTTTGGTCAATTGGTCTCCATAAAACTCATGATTGAAATATTGAACAGGCTGGAAGGGATTAGGATCCTTACTGACTTTTCTAATTGGCAATTGGTGTTCTTTGGCGATTTTTTCAACAACCTGGTACACCTTCTCCAGTGAATGAACATGATGGTGACTGTCAATATGAGTAGGCTTGATGCCAAATGACAGAAACTTTTCAAACTGGGTTTGCAATTCAAGCTCAATGTCCTCTATTACTGCAAATTCTTCAATTTCAGCCATTCTATAAAACTCTTCCTTGTCGCTTACGAGCGAAGGGACATTGCTGCTTAAGGGTTTTCCACAGGTCAGAACAAAATGAATGCCAACACCCAATGCAGGGTTTCTTTTCGCTAGTTCAGCTGCATGTGCCGCTCCCGGCATATTGGCCATTAAAGTAGTAGAGGTCACAACACCATTTTGAAATGCTTCTATTATCCCGAGATTAACCCCTTTGGAGTAGCCAAAATCATCTGCATTGATAATTAATTTCGTCATTTGTTCACACTCCTACATGTTGACAACTTTACCAGACGAAGTTGTGGTGGTTTCAAAACCGCCTTCTTCAGACAGCTTTTGTTTATCCCAGATACGGAAGAATGGATAATAGATGCCAAATGCTAATGCAAAGTTTACTAATTGCAGTATAGCACCTGAAATTTTACCGCCTGCTGCCAGATATCCACCGATGATCGGCGGCATCGTCCAAGGAACAGCAATTCCTGCCGGTTTCCCTACCAAACCTGTGCTCATTGCAATATAGGTTGTTATGACCATCGCAAGCGGAGTCAATACGAATGGCACGATCATGAGAGGGTTCATCACAATTGGCATGCCAAATGTTACTGGTTCATTAATATTGAATAATCCTGGCCCAATTGCCAATCGTCCTAATTGCTTTAATTGCTTGCTTCGAGCCCGTAAGACCATGGCGAACACCAAGGCCAGGGTAGCTCCGCTCCCGCCAATATAAATGAAGATATCAAAAAATTGCTGTGTGAAAATATTCGGCAGCTCCTGTCCTCCCTGGAAGGCTAGACGGTTAGCATCCATTGCGGACAGCCAAATTGGGCCCATTACCCCTCCAACAATGGAAGCGCCATGCAATCCACAAGACCAGAGCAGTTGAATCAGGAACACTGCAACAAGGCTTCCAATCAAACTTCCGCCCAAAACGCCAAGTGGTTTTCCAAGAACCTCGCCAACAATATTGTGCAGGCTCTGGAAATCTGTCTGCTCTACCAATAATCTCAGCACCCAAATCACTGCAATAACAATAAAGCCAGGAATAAGCGCAACGAATGATTTACTAACAGCAGGCGGCACTCCATCAGGCATTCTTATGATGATATTTTTCTGAATGATAAAGCGGTATATTTCGGTAGATAGCATCGCAATCAGCATCGCTACAAAAAGCCCCTTACTTCCCATCAACGCGGAAGGAATCGCGCCCCCTACCATTATGGCTTCAGTGGCACCTTCCGGGGTAAAGGAAACTTCATACGGAGTAGCCAACAAGAACGCCGCAACTGAAATTGCGCCTGCAGACAGGGCATCCACACCATATTTTTCTGCGAGCCGATATGCAATACCAAAGGCTGCAATCAAGGCCATAATATCGAAGGTAGCACCAACTGGATACATCAGCTTAGAGAGCCATTGGTCACCAAATGTATTTGCCATGAATTCAGAATAGCCAGGGATTGGCAAGAAACCGAGAATCAGAAACAAAGAACCGACTATGATCAGTGGCATAGTTAAAATAATTCCATCGCGAAGCGCCTGCAAGTGGCGTTGGCCAGCAACTCTTCCGGCAACCGGCATAACCTTGTTTTCCAGGAAATCATTCATTTTGCTCATTAAACTCTCACTCCCCTATTGATATACTAGTTTCTCGGCAAACTTCAATACTTCGGTACCATTACACGTACCATAGTGAACAGTATTAATGACTTCCACCGGGATTCCACTTTCTTCCCCCAGCTTTTTCAATTGAGGCAGCAGAAAACGGACTTGTGGCCCCAAGAGCAGTACATCTGCTTTATTGAGATGGTTATGGACCGAATCACCGGACACTGCCCAAATATTAAATTGCTTGCCTTGCTCTATAGCACATTTCTGCATTTTGGTAACTAAAAGACTCGTAGACATCCCAGCTGAACAGCACAATAATATGTTCACCTTATCACCCCTTTTTTTAAATAAAATCGTCAAACTTACTTGCTAGCTTGTAACCCAATCTTAAAATGAAACCGCTTCCATCTACACACATTCTTTTTCCGTTAAGCAACGGAAATGATTGTTTTGACAATTCCGAAAATTACACACATTATTAAAGACTAACTTTCCTCTAAGTAAATCTTCACCTTAACATCCTTTTATCGATACAAATAACACCATGTCAATTCTAATTGGCATGGTGTGAAATGACCTATTCTTTTTTACTAAGAAAAATGGAATGAAACTCTCTAAAAGATTTGCACCTTAGTAATTGGTATACCATGTTACTGTCATCGACAACTTTGATCAAAAGACTGTACATGTTAACCAAATCTTCCTTGCTGCTTTTCTTTACACTTAATAAACATACAAATTGTACCCGCTTCTCATCCCAATCGATAGGTTTTTTTAGTGTACAAATCGCCCAGAAGGTCTCATTTGTTTGAGGCATGATTGGATGTGGAATTGCTACGAGATTTCCAAAGCAAGTTGGCGATACCGCCTCCCTTTCCAATACAGCCGGTAAAAATTGTTCGTCAATCAACCCTTGTTTCAATAATTCATCCGTCAGGAAGTTTAACACCTCTTCCTTTGTTTCAAAATCCTGCTGAAGGAAGACCAGCTCTTTTTTCAAATATTCTACTTTCTGATCAGGATAATCATCCAGGATTTTTTTAATTTTCGAGAGATCATTTCCTTCGAGAATTGTATTTACTTGGATCACCGGAACAGGTAAGTTCTCTGTTATTGGAATCGTACTAACAATAAAGTCGATTGTATCAAAAGGGAACTCTTTGATCTTATAGTATTCAGTAGTGCCAGCCACCTGCAGTTTATAGCCGAATCGTGATTTTAGTTTATGATACAATAGTTGGGCACTTCCCACACCTGATGCACAAACAATAAGACAACGTTTTACTTGAGTCTTGTTATTCATTCTCTCCATTGAAGCTCCAATATGGAGGGCCAGATAGGCTACCTCATTTTCTTCTATGTTATATCCAGTTTCTTCTTTAATACAAATCCCAGCCAGTATACCAGCCTGGAAAGCGATTGGATAGTGTGACTTTATCGCTTCAAGCATAGGATTCCGCAAATTCATTCCGAACCTAAAACGATTAATCGCTGGTTTTAAATGCAGGCACACGCTTACAAACAACTCTTTATCGTCTTTGATGCCAAGCATAAGCTTTTGTTCGATCGTTTCTAATACCTTTTCAGTCAGCTGATAAATTTCCTGGTCAACGAAACTGCAAATATCTTTCTCTGTTATTTTCAAATTGGCCAT
Source organism: Mesobacillus sp. AQ2 (assembly GCF_030122805.1). Lineage (NCBI taxonomy): Bacteria > Bacillati > Bacillota > Bacilli > Caryophanales > Bacillaceae > Mesobacillus > Mesobacillus sp. AQ2. The sequence continues at coordinate 4,410,874 of NZ_CP126080.1, forward strand.
CATCCTGGTTCCTAATAAGTGGATGGCAATATAGGCTATTTCAGATTGGGGGAACTCCACATTAAGACTTTCACTGATCTTCTTAAGGATTTCTGTGGCCACCCCATATTCTTTTTGACAGATAATTTCCTGCAATTCATTTGGAAATAACATTACATACTTTTCATTTCGTATCCTGCTGCAGGCAATTGCAATGTGGATGATCAGGTTATTTAATGCGATATCTGAAAGGGATATTTTGTTTTCCCGAACTTGGTCTAAAATAATAGACCTTATTGTCTGCATTTCGTCCCTGGACAGCATAGAAATTCCAGAATTCAATAGACCTAAATCAGATTCTTCTCGGTTAAAAATATATTCAGAAATACAATACCTTAGTTTTACCTCATCCCCTTTTAACTTGAGGCCGTAATTGGGACGTTTTTCTACTACTATTCCATATTTCTCAAATATTTTTTTAACATCTCGCAAATCATTTTGGATTGAAGATTTACTGATAAATAATTCATCAGCTAATTCTTCCAATTTAAGATATCGATCAGACAAAAGAAGCCGTCTAATCAGAAAATGGATACGTTGTTCCGGAAGTGTTGGTACATCCCCATTATTCAGTGAGTCCCCGGAAAGTTCAGTCAAAAAATGCTTGAACATTCCATCATTATGTATCTTCAGCTCATATCCTGTGCCTCGGACAGACTTTATTTCAGCACCATGTTTTAAAAGCAGGGTATTTAATTCTTTTATGCTATTTCTGATTGTTCGGGAGGTTACCTGAATAATATTTGCCAGGTATTCGCTGGTTATCACGTCGTCTGCCGCCATGAATTCTCTTAAAATACTGTTCATCCGGACATTTAGCATTCTGGGTTCCCCCTCCCCTAATTTTTCCCTTGTCTCTTCTTTTTTCTTTCAATTCTTCATCAAGCGAAGATTCATCATTCCAAGGTGGAATCATAATTTTATAAAATCAGAATCGTCATTTACAAAATAGCCAGACATTAATTATCCTTATTGACATTTTAATAGAAAAAGCCTCATATTGGGAATATTTTTGGAATTTTCATAAAATATTTTCTTCTTGACTTGTAGAATCGCAACCATAAGTGTAAGGAGTTATTCATAAGAGAAGTTTTCTGATCCTCTAACTATTGCCTTTTAAATGGTTGAAACAACGTAAAGCCCGGCAGCCTTTATATGACTGCCGGACTTACGATTTTAAGACTTGAAAAGCATATTTAAAATTAATTGCTGAAATATCCCTTATTTAATCTAATTCACCTTTCTCTTCAAGTGCAATAACAGTAAGCACGTACATTGCATGAGACCAGGTAAGCGGCATTACCCAGGCAGGTTCGCCTGTCTTTTTGTCAATTTGTTCAGGCAGAAGTCCTAGATGGTTTGCCTGAGAAACTGACCATTTTAAGTATTCGCGGGACTTTTCATATTTACCGATTCGCACATAATATTGGGCAAGCCAAAGGGTAGTTAAGATCCACGGGTTGCCTCCGATATATACATCTCCCGGAAAACGTTCAATCCCGCCAACGATTGGAGAGGTCAATATTCGCTCAATCGTTTCGGCAGTTTTCATCATTCTTTGGTCGTTTTCTGGCAGCATATTAAAAGGGACATTCAAGCCAAGCAGACTTACATCTACTACAGGATCTTCCCATACGCGGTAGGTCGGATATCCTTTTTTGTTATACTCTACCAATGTTAGCTTTCCTGCGGATTTTGCCTCTTCATAACTTTTTTGATCCACTGCCAGTTTTAATCCCCTTAAGTAGGAATCTGAAGATTCATTCCAGCACTTCTCTTCGATTGTCGCCTTGATTAAATGGGCAGTGCGCTCCCATTTATCAGCCAGGTCGCCTCGGTCAAATTTTCTTGCCAGTTCTGCAGAGCCTGCTAAGCCTCCATAAACGGCCGCTGCAGAATAGAGATGTTCTCCATCCCGCTTCTCCCAAAGGTCCTTGCTGGGCATGGGGAGATTCGTTTCAGGATCGATAAAGCTATTGATAAACTCAGCACCCTTTTGCACTGCTGGCCAAATACCCTGTAAAAACTGCTCATCTCCTGACTCAAGATAATGCTGGTGGATTCCCCAAAGGATAGACCCGCTTTCATCAATTTGCAAACCCCAGGTAGGTGCAAGCTTACCGTCAATATAATGACGCTGTTGCCATGATCCGTCTTCACTTTGCAGTTCCGTGGTGGCGTTGTAGAATTTTGAGACTGTACCATGGTAACCAGCCTTGTCCACCGCGTTTGCGATATAAGCTGCGTCACGACCCCAGCAATATGCATATCCACCAGAATAATCATAATCTTCATCCACTTCCGGACCAGCAATAAAGCCACCCTTCTCTTCATCATTTAGAAGTTTAAAAGCCAATAAAGATCGGATATAAACATCCCTGGTCTTCGAATCTTTTATATCAAGCTGCTTCGCTTGCTTAAGGTAATTCTCCCAATAAGCAGCAGTCTTCTTATATAACGCCTCTGCACCTGTATGTTTTGCTTCTCGCAGCTCACAAATTGCATCTTCCACTGTATGACCTGCTGCAATGAAGATTGGCAACTCCACTTCTTCCCCCGGTTCAAGCATGCCTAAGTTCCATGATACGGAGCCATCCGTCTTGTTCATGATTTCTTTACCGTTCATTTTATTGGTTTTTGATGCATCCAGGGCCAGGCCACTTTGATATTGAGCAGCTTCAAATGTGCTTCCGACCGCAAATGCATACTCGCGGTGATAATGCACAAGACAATCCTCTTCTTGATTGAAGAGCACAGTATTGAAACGGACACGATCATCTACGGTAAAATCTGAATAGATGACAAAAGACACTTTTCGGCTAAAGTCAGAGATATTCTTAATCCTATAGTTCCGGACAAAAGTATCTTTTCCAGGTACCACATAATCCGTCTGCCGAATGGTAAACCCGCTTTCTTCCTGTACCGCTGCTGTTGTTAAAATATTTGTATCGCCTTCATACTTCTGTTCGTACTTCCAGCCATCCTCGTGCATAAACACCGTTTCATTTTCTTCTCCATCAACATGAACACCTGTATAAAACCTGTTCATATGCTGGGAAAAGTCGATATGCGGCCAAAAAAGCCGCTGCAGCTGCCCATCCTTTGTCAATGAAACGAGCATTTTTGAATTCCCGATAATACCATCTATCAGATACGGTTTTTTTCTCATGTTAGTCACTCCTGGCTAAAGTTGTTTAGTTACCCTTTGACAGAACCCGATGTTAACCCTGAAACAATTCTCCGCTGGAATAACAAAACAAGGATGACAATCGGTATGGTCACAATCACTGTTGCAGCAGTAATATCTCCCCACGGTACTGTATAATCACTCTGATATAAAGAAATCCCTACAGGAATGGTCCTTGATGACTCCTGTGAATTTATTGTCAGGGCGAATAAGTATTCATTCCAGGCTGTTATAAAAACAAGGATTGCAGTTGTGAAAACCCCTGGTGCGGCCAAGGGAAAAATCACCTTGCGGAAAGTTTGAAACGGTGTTGCCCCATCCATTTTTGCAGATTCCTCCAGCTCGTGAGGAATCTTTTGAAAAAATGTTGACAGCAGCCAAATAGCTAGCGGCAAACTGAACGTAATATACGGGATAACAAGCCCCATATAAGTGTTTCTTAAATGAAAATCTGTCACAAAATTATAGATTGGTGAAATTATCGCAATATGAGGGAACATTGATGACGCAAGCACAATACCCAGGATCAATCCTTTAAATTTAATCGGCAGCCGCGTTAAGGCATAGGCAGCAAAGGAAGCGAATACTACCGCTATCAGGGTAGTTAAAGTAGAAACTATGAAACTATTTTTCATATACGTCAACAAAGGCCTCGTTGTTAAGGCAGATAGATAGGATTCAATTGTTGGGTTCTCGGAAAACCAGGCGAATGATGAGAAAATTTCTCCCGGCGGTTTAATTGAAGTCAGAAAAACCCAGATAAACGGAAACATAACAAGGAAGACAAATACTGCTAAAAATAGATAGAATGATGCTCCTGCTCGCTTGTTCATTTCTCCACCCTCCTCATTATTTCATTTTCCCTTCGAATAGGTCGGATCCAATAAATTTGATATAAATAACACTAATTAACGCTACGGATAGGAAAACGATGACGGATAAGACCGAACCAGCTCCAAAATTCTGTTGTGAAAACAGAGTTTTATAAGCATAAACCGTAATGGCTTCTGTGGAGTTTGCAGGCCCGCCGCCAGTCAATACATAGATCAAATCGAACACCCTGAATGCATCCAGTGTCCTGAATAGTAATGCAACCAAAATGGATGATTTTAATAATGGCAGGGTAATTTTAAAGAACTGCTGAATCTTGTTTGCCCCATCCACTTCTGCCGCTTCATATAATGAGGACGGAATTGTTTGCAGACCTGCCAATAGGAGCAATGACATGTACGGGGTGGTCTTCCATACATCGGTGAAGATAATTGAGAACATAGCACCTGTTGAAGTCGTCAATAAGTCCCCTGCACTGGATATGAGGCCGAATTGTTCGAAGTAATGAGCAATAATGCCTGATTGTCCGTCGTAAAGATATTTCCACATCATTGCCGAAACAGCAGTCGGAATCGCCCATGGTATAAGTACAGAGGCCCTGATGATTCCTCTGCCGAAGAAAGCACGGTTGATCAATAGAGCGATCATTAATCCGAGAACCAGCTCAAAGAATACTGAAATCACTGTAAAAACACCTGTATTCGCCAGTGATTTCCACATTCTTTTTTCCTGGAAGTAATGACTGTAATTTGCAAGGCCGATAAAATTCGATTCAAGTATCGCTTCGTCAGTTGCTTTCATTTGTTCTTTCATATCAGCCAGACTGCCTTCTTGCTCTTCTTCAAGCTTCAATTGCTGGATAGAATTTATAGAATCCCGCAGAGTTGCTTTATAATCCTCTGCAAGGTCACTCTCGATTTTTGCGTATTTCAAATCATCATCGACTACTGGTTTAAAGGAAGCAATCAAGTCATTAACCTGATTATATTTCCCTTTCATTTCTGGATTTTCTAATAGTTGATCATGATAACCTTCAATACGATCTTTGATTTCACTAATCGCTTTTTTGGATTCAGAGTCGTTTGAACTTGCTTCTAATTCTTCCAAGGAGCTGGATAAGTAATAATAATTGTTTGCATATCTTTCTAAGTCAATATGTTCCGATACCATCTTCTGCGACTTTGCAGGATCATTCAACCTGTAATCAAATAAGCTATTCCAAAATGAAAGACTGATTGGCCACAATATAATTCCAATAATCAATATGAGTGAAGGCAGAACCATCATATAGCCTAGCTGCTTTTCACTTAATCTGAAACGTTCTTTGTTTGGTTTCCCAGCCACAACAACCACCCTTTCGATAAAATGAAAGAGAGGCAGGTGTGCTTTCACACCCACCCCATTTTGAATAAAAAATTATTTCAGAGCTTTCTCCATTTTCTCCTGCATGTTCTTAACAGCTTGCTCAGGAGTGATTTCTTTTGTCAGTGCCTTGGATACTTCAATTTGCATAATATCTGAGACTTCTGGATAATTCGGTGTAATCGGCCTTGGAACTGCACTATGCAATACCTTGATAAACTCTTCATTGCCGAACAATGGAGTAGCACTCTTTACTTCCTCTTTTTCATATAAATCTTTTAAAGTCGGTGCTCTTCCGCCTTCTACAGCAGAAATAGTTTGTCCATCTGCTCCTGTCATGAACTTCACGAATTCCCATGCCGCTTCTGGTTCATCTGTATAACGGTTAATCATCGTCATATAACCGCCCAGAGTAGCAGCTGAACCCGCATCACCTGATGGAAGAACAGCAAAACCTACCTTGTCCAATACCTTTGACCGTTCCTTATCAGCTGCTGATTTAGACATGTAAGGCCAGTTACGAGCAAGAACAGTTTGTCCTTCGATAAAGGCCGTTTCAGTTTCTGTTTCTGAGAAGGTCAAAATATTATTTGGCATAAAATCAGCATTCACGATTTCAACCATTTTGGTAAGACCTTTAACAGATTCAGGGCTATCAATGACCACCTTATTATTTTCATCGATTACCTGGCCGCCGTAGGATTCAATAAACTCAATTGCGTTTACTACCAATCCTTCATATTGGTTTGCCTGGAGTGCATAGCCAAACTTAGTGCCTTCCTTGCCATTGCCTTCTTTAGCAGCCGCAATTAGTTCATCCCAGGTTTTTGGAGCTTCTTTTACAATATCAGTACGGTAATACAAAAGACCTGCATCCATATATTTTGGCATTGCCCATTGTTTGCCGCTGAACTTCCCTGCCTGCACAGTTCCCGGGAAGTAGTCTTCCATCTTGATTCCGTCTTTCTCAATCAGACGGTCAAGCTCCAATGCATAGTTAGCCTGGGCGAATTCGGCTGGCCAAACAACGTCTGCATCAAAAACATCGATTTCCGTACTCTTGCTGCTGAAAGCAGTAACATATTGATCATGCTGCTGTCCGCTGCTATTTGGCATCTCTTGATATTCGACATCTATATTTGGGTGGGCTTTCTCGAACGCTTCAATTAGCTTTTCTGTGCTTCCTGTAGTATCTGCTCCACGTGCATAAGTGATTTTTACAACCTCTTCAGATGATGGCTTTTTTTCCTTGTCCGATGAGGCTTTCTCATTGGAATCAGTAGATGAACACGCTGCCAGGCTAAGGGCTAATGTGGCTGAAGATACAAGACCGAAGATTTTTTTCTTCTTTGACATATAATGAGTCCTCCTAAAATACTTTTTATTTTGTAAACGATTTCAATTAAATGTTTAATGAAGAGATGCTTATTGAGTGATGAAGCACTCTTTGAAATCGATTTCAAACAGCTTTAAAAAAATTTCACTTTAATCATTTTCGTTTTATCCGTAAAAACTTGAAATCGATTTCAATACACTGCTTTTAAAACCTTTCTTCACTTTTTAGTAAAAGAAAGGTTCATCTTTTTTCCGTTGCAGAATTTCGTTCCACCAGTTGAAGGGGAAATACATAAGATTCATACTCCAACGGTGCATCGTCGTTATTGATCTTTTCAATCATAACCTTTACAGCCTGTTCTCCCATCTCACCTATCGGCTGATGCACTGTGGTTATAGCAGGGTCAATCAATTCGGATATTGGCTGGTCATCAAAACCAACTACAGATAAATCCTCAGGAACCCTGACGCCAAAAAGCTTTGCTTCTGCGATTATGCCAGCTGCTGCTTCATCCCCGCCAACAAACACGGCTGTGATTTTTTTCGGTAATTGGTGGAAAGCTTTTTTACCGTCCTCTACCGTGTAGACACCTTTAAAAAGTGCATGTTCATCAAAGTGCTTGCCGAACTCCTCATGTGCCTTAATGAGACCTTCCATTCTGCCTTTCCCAACACTTGTCTTTAAGTCACCTATACAATAAGCAATATGCTCGTGCCCTAAATCCAGCAAGTGCTTTACAGCGATATACCCGCCAATTACCTGGTCAGCATAAATGGTCGGCACTTTCGCCTCCCTGTGAAATTCGTTGACTAGAATGAGAGGGCCAAAATTCTGATACGGTTCGATTTCACTCCAGTCATTTTCAATGGATGCAAGAATTATCCCATCAACTTTCTTTGCCTTAAGCATATCCAAATACTGCAACTCTCTCGTTTTTGAATACCTCGTCTGGCATACAATCAGCTGATAGCCACTATTCATTGCCGCAATCTCCATCGCTTCGATTAACTTACTGAAGAATGGGTTTGTAATCCTATTGATTAAGACAGCAATCGTTTCAGTCTTCCTATTTCGCAATCTGCGAGCTGAGGAATTAGGATAGTATCCAAGCTGTTCCATCGCATTTTTTACTGCACGCTTTTTATCTTCTGAGATATGAGGATAATTATTGATTACCCTAGAGACAGTAGCTCTCGATAGACCGGCAAGCTCAGCCACTTCCTTAATGGTAATTCGTTGTTCGCTCACCCCTGCTATCGCCTCCCCTAAAATGAAATCGCCTTCATGGGTTAAATATATCAGTTGTTGAAATCGATTTCAATCATTTTTTAGACTATTTATTCCTTTAGAGCTTTTCAATTCAATTTCTACCTGGTTTCACTCACAAAAAGCCGCCCTTTTAAAGAGCGGCTAAAGCATTATAAATTCAATTCTTGAAGGCGGGTTTTATGATTCGATTATCTGATAAACCCTCGCCTCATGCGGATCAAGCAGGTTTTCTCCACTTTGCGTCTTCGGCTGATAATTGCTGATGATCAGCTGTTTTCCCCTTTGCTGTAGTTCTTCAGGGAATACAAAGGTTTGCTGCTCATCTGAATGGTTCAGGACAATCAGCCAGGTTACCCCCTTGTAAGAACGTGTGTAAACAAATAAATTTTCATCATCAGGCAATAAATCCTGATAATCTCCGTATACCATAACCTCATTTTCTTTTCTCAGACTGATCAGCTTTTTATAGTAATAATAGACGGAGTCCTGGTCTTTCAATGCAGCCTCCACATTGATGTCCTTATAGTTCGGATTGACTTTAATCCATGGTTCACCGTTTGTAAAACCTGCCTGTGGAGCATCATTCCAATGCATTGGTGTTCTGGAATTATCCCGGCTTAACAGCAGCAGGCTTTCAAAAACCTCCTGAGGATCGCGTCCTTTTGCCACTTCTTCATGGTATTTGTTTCTCATGGCAATATCGTTATAATCCTCAATGGAGTCAAACCTGACTCCGGTCATCCCGATTTCTTCGCCCTGAAAAATATAAGGAGTTCCTGGCAGTGTATGGATCATTGTTGCCAGCAGCTTGGCTGACTGTTCCCGATATTCCTCGTCATTTCCATAGCGTGTCACTTGCCTTGTGTGGTCATGATTGTTCAGGAATTGAGAGTTCCAGCCTTTTCCCTTTAAGCCATCGTACCAGCTTGATTGGATTCTCTTAAAACGGATCATATCCCATGTCGGCATTTCGTCGGCCACCTGGAAATGGAATAATGTATTCAGCTCATTCCGGTCTTCATCGACATAAAGAAGTCCCTCTGTTGGCGTAACAAAAGGAATTTCCCCTACTGTCATGGCATCATAATGCTGCAGTACCTCGCGATTCATTTCCTGGAGGTAATCATGAATTCCTGGGTTGTTGGCAAGGTAACTGATGTCGTATGGATTTTCGGCATCTGAAAAATCCTCTCTTTTAGCAAGAAGATTAATTACATCCATACGGAAACCATCAATTCCTTTATCAAGCCAGAATCGCATCATCTTATAAATTCCGTTTCGCAGTTCAGGGTTTTCCCAGTTAAGATCCGGCTGCTCTACCGCAAAGGAATGGTAATAATATTGCCCTGTTGCAGAATCAAGTTCCCAGCACGAGGGTGCAAAATAGGAACGCCAGTTATTCGGCTCCTTGCCCTCTTTTGGATCCTCCCAAATATACCAGTCCCTCTTGGGGTTATCCTTAGAAGAGCAGGATTCCAGAAACCATGGATGCTGATCAGATGTATGGTTGACGACTAAGTCCATGATCACCTTCATGCCACGGTTATGGATTTCCTGGACCAATTCCTGAAAAATAGCCATGTCACCAGCCTTTTCCATTACACGATAATAATCAGAGATATCGTACCCATTATCACGGTCTGGAGATTCATAGAAAGGATTAAGCCAGATCACGTCGATTCCAAGGCTTTTGATGTAATCAAGCTTTTTGATTACTCCCCTCAAATCCCCATATCCATCACCATCGGAGTCATAAAAGCTTCGCCAGTAAATCTGGTAAACAACAGCCTCTTTCCACCATTTTTTCTTCATGTCAGCACCTCAGTTCCATGAAAAAGGGCCCATCATAGGCCCTCTTCATTATTTAGTAAATCGATACACCCTTGCTTCATAAGGCTGAAGCGTTAATTCCTCGATGGATTCATTTTCATCAACGCTGAGATTTGAAATCAGTAATTCCTTTGATGAATAACGTACACTTTCAGGAAGGGTAAAGACAGGATTCTGGTCACTGAAGTTACAGATCACCAATAATTGATCATCCCCAAGTGTCCGGGTGTAAGCAAAAATCTGCTCATCCTCTTCCATTACTACATCATATGTGCCGTAGACGACTACTTCGTTTTGCTTTCTTAGTTCGATGAGCTTCTTATAGTAATAGAAAATAGAGTCTTCATCTTTTAAAACTGCTTCGGCATTGATCGTCTCATAATTAGGATTCACATTGATCCATGGCGTCCCAGTTGTAAAGCCGGCATTGGCGCTTCTGTCCCACTGAACCGGAGTCCTTGCATTATCACGGCCGCGTTCATGGATTCCCTTGAAAATTTCTTCATGTGTCAATGAATCAGGGGTTAAATCGCGGTAGGTATTCAATGTTTCGATATCCCGGTAATCATTGATATCATCGAATTTCACATTCGTCATACCGATTTCTTCACCTTGATAAATATATGGCGTACCCTGCATCATGTGGAGGCAGGTAGCAACCATCTTGCCAGATACAACCCTGTATTCATCAGAGTCATTGCCCCAGCGTGAAATAGCCCGCGGCTGGTCATGGTTGCTCCAGTAAAGACTGTTCCAGCCGTCTTTTTCGAGACCCTTTTGCCATTTAGTGAAGATTTCCTTCAGCTGTGTCAGCTTCCATTCACGCGGATCCCATTTGCCGTATTGTCCGTCACCGAGGCCAACATGTTCAAAATGGAACACCATATTCAATTCATTGCGATCTGTACCTGTATAGAGCTTACCCTCTTCCACCGTAACTCCTGGCATCTCTCCGACAGTAATGGTGTCATAACTGCTTAGCGCCTCTTTGTTCATTTCCTGGAGAAATTCATGGATTTTCGGGCCGTTCATATAATACTTGCTGCCATCTCCATATTTATGCCCTTCCCGGACTTCTCCCTGAGGATAGCTTGTATCTTTAGAGATGAAATTGATGACATCCATCCTGAATCCGTCTATGCCTTTATCCAGCCAAAAACGCATCATTTCATAAACTTCTTTTCTCAATACAGGGTTTTCCCAGTTCAGGTCCGGCTGCTTTTTGCTGAAAAGGTGGAGATAGTACTCGCCTGTCTGCTCATCGTATTCCCAGACACTCCCGCCAAAGGCAGCGCCCCAATTCGTCGGCGGCCCGCCATTCTCCGGCTTTTTCCAGATATAATAGTCTCTGTATGGATTGTCCTTTGACTTCCGGGATCCCTGGAACCATGCATGCTCATCGCTAGAGTGGTTGACAACCAGGTCCATCATGATTTTGATTCCATGACGGTGAGCTTCTGCCAGCATATTATCAAAGTCCTGCATGGTGCCGAACTCATCCATGATATTCCGATAATCAGAAATATCATAGCCATTATCATCATTAGGTGATTGATAAACCGGAGATAACCAGATCACATCAACGCCAAGCTCGCTTAAATAAGGAATTTTTTCCGTTATTCCATTGATGTCGCCGATTCCGTCTCCATTTGAATCATTGAAGCTCCTCGGATAAATTTGATAAATAACACTTTCTTTCCACCAGGTCTTGTTCACATCAATACACTCCGATCAATTTAAAAATCTATTATACTGCTAAAGTTATTTTATCGAACCTTTCATCACACCGCTAATAATCCATTTTTGGGCAAAAATGTACACGATAATCATCGGTGCAAGAGCCATCAAGTAAGAGGCAAATGCCAGATTATAATCTGTGCTGAATTGTGATTGGAAAATATACTGAACAAGCGGCAGTGTCGCCATTTCCCTGTCACTCAGCAAGACGAGCGGCAGCATGAAGTCGTTCCATGCTCCAAGACTGGTAATGATGGCGACTGTCGCGTTCATTGGTGCAAGCAGCGGGAAGATGACCTTCCAGAAAACACCCCAGGTACTTGCTCCATCCATGATCGCCGCCTCTTCCAGTTCTACAGGGATGGACTTGATATATCCAATGTAAATGAATACGTTGAAAGATAGATTGAACACGATATACAGGATGATCAGACCCACCAGATTATCCATTCCCCATGCGCTTGTCTGTTTTACAAGCGGCAGCATGATAATCGGAAAAGGAATGAACATCGCACTTAAAAAATAGAAGTATAAAAACTTATAAAACTTCTTATGCATGTTCCTGGCGATTGCATAAGAGACAAGTGAATTGGTCATTACCGTAAATATGACCACAAAAACCGTCACAAACGCACTGTTTTTGAAGGCATTAAAGAAATTTGTCATTTCAATCGCATTGGCAAAATTATCAAAAGACCATGATTTCGGAAGCGCCAATAAATTGCCGGCCATTTCTGGCGGTGTTTTAAAAGCGATGGTAACAGTTAAATATAGTGGAAATAGAATTAATAATGAACCTAAAATCAAGAGAGTGGTAATGACCCAGCTATGTTTTTTGCGATTCATCAGTTTTCCACCTCTCTTTTATTTAAGAATTTTAATTGAATGACAGAAAAGATGATGATGACGATAAAGTAAATGACCGCATTCGCAGATTGATAGGCAAATTGCCCGCCTTCAAAACCGCCGCGGTAAATCAGCAACGAAATTGATTCGGTCGATTTTCCTGGTCCGCCGCCTGTCAATGCGACGATCTGGTCAAACACCATCAAGAAGTTTTTCAGGGACAAAACCATATTAATCGTAAAGAAAGGCGCGATTAACGGAAAAGTAATCCGCCAGAACTTCGTCCAAATACCAGCTCCGTCAATGCTCGCAGCTTCATATAAATCCTCGGAAATCGTCACCAGTCCCGCAAGGTATAAAATCGTATTGAAGGATACAGCCTGCCATACCGCGACAATGACAATCCCTATCCACGCAAGGTCCGGATTACCAAGGATATTCCTGCTAAGGAATTCCCAGCCCATTGCCTCGCCGACTCTAGGCAGAACATGGGCGAAAATGAAGTTAAAAATAAAACCAACAATCAATATGCTAAGAATATAAGGCAAGAAGTAGATTGCCCTAAGAGTCTTGTGGAATTTAATTTTAGAGTTAAGCCCAATCGCAACAGCAAGGCTTATGATATTTACGAGAATGGTAGAAACAATAGCAAATTTAAATGTGAACAGGTATGCATCACCGGCACGGCCGTCTTTGAAGACATTCAAGTAATTTTTTAATCCTACAAAGTTCCAGTCCCCATAGCCCTTCCAGTCTGTGAAGCTGTAAAAAATCCCCTGCAATGCAGGATAGCTATGAAAAATGAAAAAAAGGATGAAGGCAGGTATGGCAATGACCAGGAAAACATTATTTTTCTTTTTCATGATGACAACTCCTTTTTAGGAAAGCCAGGGATCCTTAGACACCCTGGCTTCTTTGCGGATTAACGATTTTGTACTTTCTCCCACTCGCTGTCCATTTTTTTCAAGAATTTTTCCTTGTCTTTCTTGATCAAGAATTCCTGTACCAGGTTTTCAGCTCCCATTCCTGCTGGATAATAGTGATCTGGGAAGCTAGTGATGGCACCAGTTTCAAAGTTGCCTTTGATTCCTTCAAATACAGGGTTTTCCTGGTAAACACCTTCAATAGCAGAGAACGCCTTTTGCTCGTCAATATACTTTTTGGCCGTTTCCTGATTCATCATGAATTCAACAAATTTCATTGCTTCTTCTTTATGCTCAGTATCTTTGTTTACAGTCAGAAGTACGTCAACACCTGATACTAATTTATTTTTTGCAGGGTCATTAGTAACTGGCATTGGGAATACACCCAATTCCATGTCCGGATTTGCTTTCAGGATTTCTGGAATCGCCCAGTTACCTTGAAGATAGAATACAGACTTTCCGTTGGCAAAAGCATTATTTCCATCGCCATACGCAACACCCATATTATCCTTGTGGCCATATTTCACCAAAGTTGCCATCTTATCAGCTACTTCATCATAGCTTTTTACGAAGGATGTTTCTCCGGCATTCTTCTTTTCAGCGAAATCTTCACCTGCGACATTAGCACCTAGTGAGTTCCAGGCAATCATGCCAGTCCATGCGTCCTTTAATGTAAAGTAAATCGGAGTGTCTCCCGCAGCCTTCACTTTTTCAAGGCTAGCGATAAATTCATCCCAGGTAGTTGGAACTGTAAGTCCATGTTCTTCAAACTTTGCCTTATTATAAATAACAGCATTTGCATTCGTAGCATATGGAAGACCAAACGTACCCTTTTCTTCAGGTCCAACCAGGCGGTTAATCATATCAACATATGATGGCTGGACTTTCTTTTCCAACTCTGAACCTGAGAAGTCTTCCAATACACCTGCACGGCCTAATTCACCATATGTAGCATTACCAGCGATGGACATAATATCAGGAAGGTCATTTTTAGTAAGACGTGTCTTTAAAACAGTTTCCGCTTCAGGCGGTGCATCCAGTTTGATTTTGATGTCTGGATTTTGTTTTTCGAATTCTTTAATTAATCCCTTATAAGTCTGGATACTTTCGGATTTATTTGAAAACAGCTCTAATGTTACTTTTCCATCATCCGCTTTGTCTGATGAGCATCCTGCTAATAAGGAAGCTCCCAGGGCTACTGCCATTACACCTGCTGTCACTTTCTTGAACATGTCTATTCCTCCTAAGTTTTCACGCTTTTTTTACGTAAACGTTTACTTAAATGTCCTGAGAAAAAGAGAGTCATTAAGCTCTCTTTTTTACACTTAATCTTTCAACTACTTTATGAGGCATAATCCGGCTTTCCGGGATTTCACCTGTTTCGAGTATTTTAAATAACATTTGTGCTGATGCTTCACCCATTTTAGCCAGCGGCTGGCCGATTGTAGTAAGCGGCGGAATCGTCATTTCCGCAAGATTCAGATTATCGAAACCCATCACTGACAGCTCTTCAGGCACTTTTATTCCCTGCTGATAAGCCGCTGATAACACACCCATGGCAATTTCATCACTGGCCGCAAAAATCGCTGTTACCTCAGGAAATTGTTCTTTCATTTTCCTCAAACCATCCAAGCCATCATGAAAGCCAAAGCCCTTGCTGTTAACGATATTTCTCTCACCGCAGGCAATCTCATGGTCTGCCAGAGCTTTTTGGAAACCATCGATCCTCGGTTTCCCGGCAACGATATCTTCTTTATTCCCGCTGATCATGCCGATTTCATTATGTCCTTTATCAATTAAATACTTCGCAGCTGCATAGGAAGCATGGAAGTCATTGACCTTCACATAAGGAACCGGGAATGCATAGGATTCTGTTGATAGGAGAACGATGGGCATTTTTGATTTCGTGACATACTGATAATATTCATCCTTCAGTATTTCACTTGCAAAAATGATTCCATCAACCCTTTTTTCGATCAATAGCTGAAGATAGTTCATTGTTTTTTCGCCATTTGATTCAGTATGGCAAACAATGACACTGGAGCCGTTTTCATTTGCCGCCTTCTCGATCCCATCCAGCAAGTCTGTAACCAGCGAGCTGGAAAGCTTCGGAAAAAGGACGCCGATCGTATGGGTTCTTTTATTGATTAATCCTCTGGCTACCGCATTTGGTGAGTATCCAAGCTCTTCAATGACCTTCAATACCTTTAGTTTGGTCTTTTCCGAGTAGCCAGCCTGGCCATTCAGAATCCTTGAAACGGTAGCTATCGAGACATTGGCCATCTTGGCAACGTCTTTAATCGTATAGGACATATCCCACCTGCTTTACACCAAAGATTAATAAAAAACGAAAACGTTTACGTAAAAATAATAGCATGTTATGCAAACCCTTTCAATAGTTTTTTTTAAAATAAAGAAGCAAAGGGATTTACCCTTTGCCTTCTGCTAAACATACTCATGTCGCTTTCCTTCACCACTCCCACTTCCGCAATTCCCCAATTGTTTTCTCCAAATCAACAATCCCATTTTCTATGGTTTGGATAATGCCTGGCCGGTGTGCAATGGTCATGGTTTTCCCTGTGCGCAGCTGTTTTGGCTTTCTCATTAAAAGTCCTTTTTTCTCAGCTTCAGCCAGAACTGAACTCAAGACAGTTCGAGCTTTCTCAAGTAAATCGACTTCATCAGCTGCTGTTAGTTTTACACAAAGCCTGTTCTCTTCAAGCTGGAGATAGCAGCTCCGGTCGATGAAATTCTCAGGCATCCACCAAAATCCCCAGAAACCGCCTTTCCTGTTTGAAACATACCCCCAATGGCCGTCAAACTCTTTTTGTAATTCAACATAAAATCCTTGCCAGGCAAAACTATCCCATTCTTGGACTGGCATATACTTGAATGCTTTATACTGCTCATCCAACCACTCAAGCCGGGTTAAATAATCAAGGAATACATCATGGGTAACACCATTTTTATGACCACGTCGTAAAACCTGAAGCATCCTCTCCCGTGTGAACGGAAAATAATGTGCATCTATCACCGACTTATAATGGCTTTGATCAGCAATCTTATAATAAATCGGTAGTTGGATCCATTTAGGATTCCTTATTTTCACTGCCTCGGAATAGCGCCTTAACTGGTCCGAATGATTTTTCGTGAAGGTCTTGTCTTCTATTAAAATCGCATATCGATCATTTACAACTGCCAGGACATCAAGTCCTTTGAATTGCCTTTCGATCTGGATTTTTTTAATCAACGGCACCGGCTCTCCATGGACATTGAAAATCATCGAAATAAAGTCCAGCGCTGCCTGATGCAGCGGTTTATTGATAGATCGATAAGCATCCTCGCTCCAGGCAAGCAGCCAGCATAAAAAAGCATCCTGGGACAACTCGCTTGTAGCGAATTCAAACAGATTTGGCTGCTTCCTGCCATACGCATCGTTGTCACGAGCATTTTCCAGCAAAACCTCAACATCATGATTTCCGCGATACTCCTGCCAGTCTCCCCTGCCAAGAATGGAAAGGTAATGATTCGGCGGCCAGATTACCATATCCTTCAACTCTAGAATCCTGCCTTGTTCATCAGGGTAAACAAGCAGCAATCGATCATCACCCTCTTGAAATCTAATTTCTGGCATGTGTTCATAACGCTCAATATAGCCGCACTGCTCTGTACATATGTAGACAGGATTCACATCAATGACAATCCCGCCGTCATCTGTCCCATGAGTTCTCTCGACAACTTCTTCTATTAACTTCGCCCCACAACGAGGGCATGTTTTCTCTATCATTCAAATTCTCCTTTTAATCTATGTAAATAGTACTTTAAGGTGGGGACACTCTAATATTCACTATTTGCGTAATTTCTTTTCAGATAGATGTGACCTATCTGCCTTCAGATGTGTCCCTTGCAAAATCAGCATTGCATTAGATCCGGTCGAGAAAGTAGTAAAAGTCTGTCTCCCTTTCCGATACGGGCCTCTCTTCGGCCGGGGGAGTTCTTTCTGTCTGGGATCAGCAATATACCCGTGTTTAATGACCGGATATTGGATGTTTTTTAGCTTTTGGATGATATCCTTAAATTGGGGCTGGTAATATGTTAAAAAGTCATAGAGATTTGGTGTAAAATTAAAAGAAGTCAATACATCAACTAACTTCTTGACTGCTACAATGTCTTCATAAAGGTTTACCAGCATGTCCGTGACTTCCATCATTTCTTCAGTCAACCAAAACCATTCGTCTTCACAAAAATCTCCTTGAACATCCAATTCAACCAATGCGCCTTCAATCTGCCTAAAAACATATTCAAAATCAGCATACTTTTTCTGCACCTTTGGCGGGCTTCTAAATACTAGAGATACGTCCGGCAGATTTTGATTATCTGAGGCAAAATTATCAATATCGTTCTCCAATATGATGAGCCTTGTTAGCACTCGCTTCATTTCTTCCAGATAAAAGGGTGTCCCTGAACTCTCTAGCTCCTCTTTAGCATAAATGAGATTTTCGATGCACATTTCTAAGTAGATCATATCTGTTCCCCATTTTTCAGTAAAATTTACCAATCGCTAACATTTATATCGGCAATAAGCCGCCTTTCTCCAATATAAAAACCTAAAAAGAGGCTGACTCAAAAGGTTGAATAAATTCGACCTGAGAGTCGCCTCTTTTACTTTATATCCAGTTTATAGGATTGGATTTGATGGATTTATAAGACAAAGAGGGATATTCATTCCCTTAATTACCCTAATTTTTGTTCGCTTTCCTTGTTGGCTGCCCACTTCAATAGATTGTGTGCAGCACAAATAAGACCCCAATCCGTCGTATTTTTGGATAGGCCACTTAACCCGAATCTCTTAAACGCTCGATTATGCTTAATCTGCCCGAATACCGGCTCTACATCTATTTTTCGCTGCCTGTATCTTTGGCTTCCTTCTTCCGTAGCCAAGCGTTCACGAACTTCTTTTCGTTGTTGTTGGTTTTTCACTGAAACCTGTACGGTCTTTGTATCTTTGTCTTTGGCACAAGTTGTTTGGAATGGACAGTTCATACAATCGGTACAGCGGTAGGTGCGCTTCACTGAATCGTAACCGTTGTCGGACTTTCTTTGACTCTCATACTGGAAGATCAGGCGTTTTCCGTTTGCGCAAATCCATTCGTCTAGTTCTTCGTCATACTCCATATTTTCAACACGGCCAATTTGTTCCTTCCACGCCTTTGTCTGTTCTTTATCAAAAGTATTGTACTTAATGTACGCTTCTATTTTTTGTTCTTCACAATGTGCATAGTTTTCTTCGCTTCCATAACCAGAGTCGGCAATAATGGCCTTTGGTCTGGGCCGATTGTATTTTTCTAAAAGGTTCAGGTGTGGAATCAGACAACCAGGATCTCCAGCACGTTGATGCAGGCTGAAGTTGGTGATGAACTGATTTTCGGTGGCAATCTGGGCATTGTATCCAGGCTTCAGCTGACCGTTCATCATGTTGTCCTCTTTCATTCGCATGAAAGTCGCATCGGTATCTGTCTTGGAAAAGCTGTTTCGCTCCCCAAAAGTCTGTTTCTGGAATTCATACTTCTGTTTTCGAGGCAGAAGGTCTTTTTCCAGTTGACGCTTAGCCTTCTTTAAAGGTTTGTTTTTTGGATCCTGCTCCAGTCTCTTTTCCAACTTTTTGATGGTTTCTTCGATTTTTGCAGAAGAGATGGGTGACTCTTCGAGCTTTTCCTGAAAATCCAGTTCCTTTTCTGCTTCTTCGTCTTCTATGGTGACTTGTTCAATGCCTAAGACAATCTGGCGGAATTTCTCGTCCAGTTTTCTATCGTATTTTTCAGTGGATTTCTTCCATACAAAAGTATACTTGTTGGCGTTTGCCTCCAATTTGGTCCCATCCAGGAAATAGTCTTCCAGCTTCACAAGTCCTTCCTCCCGAAGGAGGTCGACTATGGAGAAGAACGTCTCATAGATGACATCTTTCATGCGTTCTGAACGGAAACGGTTGATGGTACGGAAATCTGGCTTCTGTTCGCCGGAAAGCCACATGAAAATAATGTTCTCTGTTAGCTGTTTGGCGATTTCTCGAGAGGAATAAATCCGGGTGGCATATGCATAAAGAATGACTTTTAGCATCATTTGAGGATGGTAAGGCGGCCGGCCTCCACCAGGATAAAGAGAGAGAAAGATATTGGGATTCATCTGGCCGACGGCTAAATCAATCAATCGGGCAAGGTGCTCTTGAGGGATTAAAACTTGAATGTCCATTGGAAGGGTCAACTGGTTTGTGTTATAATTTTTGTACAAGAAAATCTCTCCTTCTGTTTGTTTTGTTGTGGTGACTTAATTATAACAAAAGAGGGATTTTCTTGTATTTTTTTGCGTAAAAAATGAATTTAGAAACCTGAGTTGATTGGAGTGGAAGGCGCGTAGACTCCTGCGGGCGCAGCTGGTCAGGTGAGACCCCGCAAGAGCGAAGCGATGAGGAGGCTCAGCGCCAGCCCCGCGGAAAGCGAAGCGCCTGGAACGGAAATCAACGGACTATTTTTACAAGCAGTCTAAAAAATAAAGAGGGTGCCCAAAAGTTTATACTTTTGGGACACCCTCAATAATGAGCCTGTTACATTCTAAAACAAAATTAAATTACACAGCGCATGTCCCTAAGGGTAACTGTTTTGCATAATGCCGTCATGGAGAACTTCTTTGGCTTATTAAAGGGTGAACTACTTTTTTTAGAAGAATTTGAGAGTATGGAGCACTTTATTCAGGAATTGTAGAAGAATATTTATTATTACAACCACGATTGTATTAAGGCAAAATTAAAAGGCAAGAGGCCTGTACAATACCGAACTCTTGCCCAGCAGGCTGCCTAATATTTTGCGCCTAACTTTTTGGGTTCAAATCACCATTCCCGTGCTTTTAGAAATTATTCTTAATAAATTCTTCTTCCTCCGCAGTGCTCATTACTCCGTATGCTCTGCCGATTGTACCGCCTTGCCATTCCCAGAAATAATTGTGGTCATGGTCGACCGTTTGAAAATTCCCGCTTTTCCACTTCTCTGCAATGTCGATAAGATTTTCTTTTGAAGCGAATTGGGACTTCTTCAAGAATTCTAAAACCTGTGAAACGGTGTCGTCTGACATTGGAATTGCTCCCCATTTATCTTCAGCTTTCACTTTTTGATGAGTCATCTTGTGCATAATTTCGATAATCTCACCTTCAGTCGTGCTATCCGTCAATTCCAGTTTGAAGATTTGTCCACCGATGTTTTTGGTTTGCTCTTCATATTCTTCACTCTCTGTTTCATAAGGTGAATCTCCATTTTCTTCAGATGCGGCTACTGAACGAGATTCATTTGCAGAGCTTTTCTCCTGATAATGCTCAACGTTTCCTAAAATCTTATATGTCCCGTACCCAAATGCAATAACCAAGCCAATGACAACCAACACTAATGTCAGTATTTTTTTCAATATGATCTCCCCCCATTACATGATGATGGTCTTCAGCAAGGATATAAAACTAGATAAGAAGGCAATTAATGCCAACTCCATTTATTTAATAGTTTAACATATTTAGGAATATTTTTAGGGCTCGTGAAGCGGGTATCCCTTCACAGGATAGACGGACAAGCTATTTTGTCTCTTTACCGTATTGTCCGATCACTGACTGTTCCTTTTAATGTTTTGTGAACAACATGAAAATCCATCTTTGAAATCACATAGTATGTAGGTATATAAATAGATTCGCCGCCTCGTATATTCAGGATGAATGCAGGCGTTTTTATTCCTAAGTATTCCGTTCTTATACCATTTTCAATTTCAATATTTTTAATGGCATCCAATTTAATTGTTTCGTCCCTGACTGTGATATTTTCATTATCATATCGAAACATGTGTTTCTTCTTGAATAGAAGGATTATGAGCATCACTGCCATTCTTCCGAAAAAGACAATTCCAAGTATACCCGCAGCCACAGAGAAGACTTTCCTCAGAACAGGGGCCTCTAGATAAATACTCGCTAGAATCAGAGCCACACCAGAAAAGATAAAAAGTGCACAAACCAACAAACGTCCAATAATTGTGCTGGTCCTATAGTTTATTGTCTTCATATATTCACCTATTTAAAAATATTTTCATATAAACACTTTCCAATAATTGTAACACGATGTTTTACGCTGCATTAGTAACCTATTTCCAAAAAGCACCTTTTATGAGAACAGAACAAGAGACAGGGTATCAGGTTGCTTTTTTCGTCTTACGAATGGGACAGGAGAACCGTCCCTTTGTGCTATAATGAAGATAGAATATTCAGACGTTTAGGGGTTGAGTAGATGAAACCGAATATCAATGATATTGTTCAATCACAGGTGATTGCTTCAATCAAGGAAGAAGCTGACCTGGAGAAGGCGGCTCGATCAAACGCCAACATTGTTTTCATCCTTACCGGGAATTTAATCACGATGGATGGATACTTGAAAAAACTGAAGGCCGCTGGTAAAACCACCTTTATACATATTGATTTTATCGACGGTTTGTCGAACACGAAGAGCGCAATCAAATACATTGCTGAAATCTGGAAGCCGGCCGGTATCATCACGACAAAAAGCAACCTGATCAAATATGCAAAAGAAGAAGGCTTAATGACGATCCAGCGCCTTTTTCTGATCGATCGCAATGCCCTCGTCAAAGGGATTGAAATCGCACATAACTGCAAGCCGGATGCGATTGAAATCCTTCCAGGTCTGATGCCATCTGTGATTGATAAAATGACGACCATGACTGCGCTCCCAATCATCGCTGGCGGGCTAATCAGCAATAAGGAAGACATTCTGAATGGATTAAGTGCCGGTGCCCTCGCTATTTCCTCTGGTGATCCGAAGCTTTGGAATCTTGATTTGTAACCCTAAAAAGAGCTCAACCCAGAGTAGTTGAGCTCGACCCAATTCATGCCCCAAACTCTTTTTGTTTGTCGTCTGTCTTTCTTTTTTTCCTGAACCATGGAAAGCGCACCCTGATCTCCCGTTCTTCAAAAAAGTTTCCTATCTTCGTAATGATGAATGTTACCAATGTCGCGAAGATGACAATGCCGTAAAATCCCGCTCCAATACCAATACCAATTCCACCAACATAAAAAATCATCGCTGCTGAAGTCAGCCCTTTTACCCGCAAACCATCTTTCAAGATAACACCGGCTCCTAGGAATCCCAGTCCTGATACAATCTGTGCAGCCAGACGCATCGGATCCATCACTTTTCCGCTATCATGTTGACTGAAAATCTCTGCACTCTCTATTGAGACGATGGTTATCAGTGTACATGCCACAGACACATACGTATACGTTTTCAATCCCGCCGGCTTATTTTTCGATGTCCGATCCCATCCGATTAAAAACCCCAAAACAGCACTAACTAAAATCCGGAAATAGGTTTCATGCTGCCAGAAGAATTCCGACATGTATTCAATGTAAACGCTCATCTAACCAGCTCCCTTTACGATAAAAAGAGACCACTCCATGAACGAATGCTTAATCCCATCGCTAAAAGTGAGGGATAAGTGTTCGCTTCATAGGTGATCTCTTCTACTCTTCCTATAAACCATAGTATTTAATTACTCTTATCATAACCCAATTTATATTTCTTTTCAATATTATTTTCTAATAATTCTGAATTCACTTGCCACTCTTGCGCCGTCATTGTATGATTGAACTAGGCATTTAAATAGCGGGTAGAGATGAGGAGAACCCTGTGCAAATTGTTTGTACGATAATCGTACAATCTTTTGGCATGGGGTTCTTTTCATTTTTTACATAAATAAAAACATTTTTAGAAGGAGGAAGAATGGTTGAAAAACAAATTAATTAGCTGGGTTACTGCTTTGACTTTCACTTTTGGGTTAGGTTTAATGTTCTTCTCAGACCAGAACGTCCATGCGGAAGATTCAAGTCCGCCTCTAATCATTACAGAAATCGTCACTAAATCCGCCGGCTCCGGGCAGCCCTATGAGTATGTAGAAATCTATAATACCACCTCAGAAGCAATCAACCTGCAAGATTATCAGCTCCAATACTTCACAAGTAACTTCTCAAGCCCAGCCAACTCATGGCCCATCAAGGACAAAATCATCGAGCCAAAAGATTCACTGGTCTTATGGCTAAAAAAATTCGCCTACCCGGATACACCGCTATGGGACTTCAACTCCAACTATGACACGCTTCTCACTGCTGAAGATATATATGAAGTCACACTGACTACTTCTGGTCAAGGCTTGCATGACACCAGCATTCGTCAAGTAGGAATTTCTGATCGGGATGGCAACGTTCTCAGTACTGCATTGATTAATGACGGGGAAGTCGATGGCATCACCAACAAAAGCGTTATTTACCAGGCAAACAGTTCAACAGCAATGACAAAGCTCCGCAACGGAGAAACACCAACGCCAGCACTAATCCTGGCTGAACAAGTTGCAGGTCCAGCAACACCAGCCAACCTGACTGCCACGCCTGCGAATCAGTCTATTACACTTTCTTGGGAAGCATCAGAAGGTGCAGTTTCGTATAAAATCTATCATTCTGATGGAACGACTACTTCATCGGATACGACCTCAACGACAATCGACGGATTGGAAAATGGTCAAGTATACGCGTTCCGCGTGACAGCTGTCGACTCGGAAGGAAACGAGTCCCCGGCAACAAAAGAAGTCCTGGCCGTGCCACAGGAAGCAGTAGACAGTGAAGCTCCTGCAGTTCCGACAGGGCTTAAAGCAAAACCTGGGAAGGATCATGTAAAACTTCAATGGGCAGCTAATACAGAGAGTGATCTCTCCGGGTACCGCATCTATATTAACGGAACCCTTTTCGGTTCAGCAGCTGCCGATAAAACAAGTATGGTCGTTTCCCCTCTGGAGTTGAACCGGGAGTATACTTTTAAAGTAACTGCTGTTGATCAAGTCGGGAATGAATCGGAAGCGACTGCACCACTTGTCTCAGCACCGACAGAAAACGTTCCGGTACCCGAGCTCCTAATCACAGAATTGATTCCGAATACCGATAACTACGCAGGGTATGACGCATTTGAGTACTTTGAGATTTATAATAACAGTCCGGATCCAATCAATCTGAAGGGATATCGTTTCGCCTCCCACACTTGGAATGAAGAAATCAAAGGAATATATATTTTAAAGCCTTGGGAAACAGTAGTGATTTGGACCAGAGCATCATCAATCAGCCCCATTTCACTTGAAGCATTCAACTATAACTACTTCTATTCGTACAAAAGTAAATATCTAAATGAGGAGAACACAATCATCCTTGGTGATATCAGCGGGCTGGTCAATGGCGGCAATACAGTGACCGTCTATGACCCCGAAGGCAGTGAAGTCGTCAGGGCGGATTACTCAAGTCAGGACGTAACTTTGAAGCAAACTGTCACGTTCACCTATCCAAAAGACAATACACGGAAAATGGAAAAATTGGCGGCATATCAACAGCCAACACCGGGATGGCTGGCAGAAGATCAAGTTCCGGATCGTCCTGTGTTAGATGAGGATGCACCGGCAGCACCGTCTATTCTAGAAGCCATCGCAGGTAACGGAGAGGCTATTCTAAAATGGAATGCTTCAACTGAAACCGACCTTTACCGTTATCACGTTTACAAAAACGGTAAGCTCGAATACTCCGTTGATCCACAGCAGACTTCCTTTACGCTCTATACGTTAATTGGCAGCCAAACATACACCTTACAAGTAAGCGCAGAGGATACATCAGGAAATATATCGGAAAAATCAGAGCCTGTACAGGTAACACCAAAACACCAGCTCATCACCCAGCTCGAACGGTGGGAACATGAAAAAGACCCTGCCTATCATGGCCTATGGGATATCAGTTCGGACGGTCCGGTCATCGCCGGTCTTGCCCAGGGACTCGTACCTCAAGGATTGAGCTATTATAAGAAAAAAGACTGGCTGCTTACAATCAGCTACGTCGATGATGGGATTCGGCCGGGAACCATTACTGTAACAGATCGCACGACAGGCAAACTGGTGAAGTCTGTTGTCCTTTACAATACGGATGGCACACCATACACCGGTCATGCGGGCGGCGTCACTGTCAGTCGTGACCATGGCTGGGTAGCATCCGAAAATTACTTGTTCAGCTTCAAGTTAAGCGATCTGGTGGAAGCTGAAAATAACGGTGAAATCCAGTTCACAAAACAAATTCCAATACCGGTCGAAGCTGCTTACACCGTATATGATGAAGGCATTCTCTGGGTCGGAGAATTCTATGAAGCAAGCTCCTATCCGACTGATCCATTGCACCATATCGAGAACAGGGATGGAGAGATGCACTACGCATGGATGGTTGGATTTAATTTGGAACGAAACAACGACATGCTAGCTGAAGATCATTGGAACGGCTCACCTGACCACAATGCCGTACCAGATTACATCCTTTCTACGACCGGAAAGGTCCAGGGCGCAATTGTACAAAAAGAAGCACGGAATGGCATCACGCTAAGTACATCATACGGAAGGGCTAACGACAGTGTGCTGTATCGTTACGAATACCCGTTAAAAGAAGATCCTCATTCCTTTGTAAATGTCGAAGGAAAAGAAGTACCACTGTGGTTCCTGGATGGGCATACTGTAAAGCCTCGTCAAAGTATTGAAGCTATTCCGATGCCTGAAGGAATTGTGGAAGTACAAAAAGAATTGTATGTCGTGTTTGAATCAGGAGCAGATAAATACCGCTATACGACGACCTACCCGATGGACCGGATGCTCAAAATCGATATGAAGAAATTGATGAAGGACGATAAAGGAATTCAATAGCACGAAAAAGGAAGCGGGTCCTTAACCGCTTCCTTTTTTGCCTATAGAACCATATGGTTAGCACCCTGCCCTTTTACCCGATAACAATCCACTCACCGATGGCAAAACATAGTCCGGCTTCCAGGCTGAACTCCTCAAATCATCCTCTGCCGTTATACCGCTAAGCACAAGTGCCGTCTTCATTCCTGCTTCAATGCCCATCCGGATATCCGTTTCAAGCCGATCGCCGATCATCACACATTCTTCTGGCTTAAGCTGCAGTATTTTCAGTGCGGCTTCAATCGTCAGAACGGACGGCTTTCCAATCTGTACATCAATCTTTTTCCCCGAAACCGCTTCTACAGCGCCGATCATCCCGGCACAATCAGGAACATCGCCAACTTCCACTGGACACGTCCTGTCAGGATTAGTCGCGATCATTTTTGCCCCAAGCTTCACCGCCTGGTAAGCGAAATTCAAATGATCATAGTGAAAATCGCGATCCCATGACAGCACAACCACATCGACCTCTGATGGTGCCATTCCTTCTCGAAACCCGGCCAGTGTCAGTTCATCCTTAATTGGCTGTTCGCCAATAACATATAGTGAGGCATCAGGATGGTGCTCCCGCAAATATTCAATTAAGGTAACCGTCGGGTTCAAAATGTTCTCGAGGCTTGCATTAATATTGAAACTGCGCAGCTTTTCGACATAACGCTGACGCGACTCAATCGTCTTGTTTGTCAGGAATAACACTTTCTTTCCTTGATTGAGTAGGGAGTTGATCACAATATCCGCTCCTTCAATCAATTGCTTGCCCAGATATACGGTGCCATCCAAGTCAAAAATATACCCTTTCAGATCTCTCATCGGTCTCCTCCATCCAATAAAAAATTCCCTGAGCATGACGATTTCTCCAATTTATCAATTGGATGCCGTCATGCCCAAGGAATCTCCTCATCTCTATCCTTGTTTTTATTCACTTATACTCGTTTCGTCATCAGGTCTTCGCCGATGACAACCTTTGATAATCCTATCCTAGCTACCTCTTCTTCATACGGTTCTTTGTCAGACAAATGAACTAATACGACCTCATCGATTTTTTCCATATCATACTTCTCGACAACTTCAACGAGACTGCTGTGGTTGCCAGCTAATTTACGGGCTGATGTTGCTTCATGAATCAATAGATCAATATGGTCATAACGTCGGATACGTTCGTTGATTTCCGTATCGCTCGAATAAACAACTAATCGATCAGCACATTGCACTTCCAGCCCGACTGTAGGCACTGAATGAAGCGCTTTGAAGCAGGAAAATGTCATCTTACCGCCTGATAACAGCCGCTCTTCCTGATCACCATCAAATGTTTCAACCTCAATCGGAAATGCAATCGGCCACTTGTCTGCTTCCATTGTCGAAAGCCAATCCTGAAGTTTTTTCTTATTGCGGTAATCGCAAAGAATCCGTAATGGCTTTTTCCTGTCTTCAAGCCACATTCCCCACAGCAAGGATGGCAGTCCATAAATATGGTCGATATGGAAATGAGTGAATACTACTGCATCAAGCTCACTTAAATCCACTTGCAGCTGCTTCAGCTTTCGGCATGGGTTGCCACTGACATCGATCAGTACATGATAACCGCCATTCGAAAAGCAAATTGAAGTATTGTCACGCTCTGAACCCGGATAGGCACTTCCCGTTCCTAAAAAATGAATATCCACCATATCACCACCTATTTTATTCCTGAATGCATGAAGCTTGATACGAACTGTTTTTGGAAAATGAAGAAGGCGACCACTAAAGGCATGATGACCATTACCGTACCCGCAGCGACCATTCCCCACTGCGCTCCCGTTTCATAAGATTGGGCAAACAACGCCAGTCCGACGGTCAACGGCCGGGACTCGACAGAATCCGTGATAATCAACGGCCACATGAAGTTGCTCCAATGGTGACTGACGGACACGAGTGCAAATGCAATATATGTCGGCTTCGCTGACGGAATGTAGACATGCCAGAGTGTCTGATACCATTTACAGCCGTCTATTCTCGACGCTTCATCGAGATCAAATGGAACTTGCTTGAAGGTTTGACGCATTAGGAATACCCCGAATGCTGATGCCCAATACGGCATCATGACAGCCAGCTTCGTATTGACGAGCCCCATCTGGCTAATAACCTGGTAGTTTGGGAACAGGAGGATTTCAGGCTGAATCATCAGCTGAAGCAAAAACAGGATGAACAGAACATTCTTCCCCTTGAAATTCAGCCTCGCAAAAGCATAAGCCGCAAGTGTAATCGTGATTAACTGGACAATCAGGACTCCGAAGACGATCACGAATGTATTAAAGTAATACTGTAAAAATGGCGCAGTCTCCCATGCTTGCACATAGTTTTCAAGCGTCGGATTGGATACCCAGAAGGGAAAACCGCCATTGATCACTTGATTCCCTGGAGAGAAAGAAGTAATGAAAACCCAGAGCAGCGGGATAAACGAAATGATCCCTAAAATGATTATGATGCCATAGTTCAACTTTTTCACGTATTCTTTCCCTCCTTAATAATGGATTTTTCGGTCAAGGTATAGATAGTTGAAAGCTGTGATTCCCAGCATGATGACAATCAAAATGACAGTCAGGACGGCAGCTTTTCCAAGATCCCAGTTCGTAAAAGCCGCTTCATAAATATGATAGAGTAATAGATTGCTGGCATTATCCGGTCCGCCCTTAGTCATAATGTATAAATGGTCAACGTTCTTGAATGAATTTGTTATTGCCACAATCATGACGAACAGCGTCGTTGGCATCAACAGCGGGAACGTAATATGCCGGAACATTTGGAGTGGTTTTGCTCCTTCAATCTCAGCAGCTTCATAGACATCTCTCGGCAAATTTTGCAAACCAGCTAAATAAAATATCATATAGAAACCGGCATCCTTCCATATGATCATAAAAATCATCGCAATCATTACTGTATTGGGATTCCCCAACCAGTTTGTATCGCCAGCACCAAACAAATGCAGGAAGTTACCGAGCAGCCCGTACTGAGGGGTGTAAATGAAGAGCCAAATATTCGCTACGGCAATCAACGGAACAATCGTCGGGTAAAAAAACGCCGTCCTTAACAAGGAACTTCCAGCCATTTTTTTATTCAGCCAGATGGCAAGATACATCGCCAGGAACAAACTCGTCGGCACCGTACCAATCATGAAAATGACGTTATTCAGGATTACCTTCCTGAATATCTCATCACTAAAAACTTCTTTATATTGATCCAGTCCGGAAAACTGCAACCGCGTCATCGGTCCACTGTAGAAGCTTAACTGGAAAGACTTGAGTGTCGGGTAAAACGTAAACAATGTTAAAAAAATGAAAGAAGGAAATAGCAATCCGTAGGCAAACAGATTGTGCCTCATACTTGAACTTAATATTTTCCGCTTCGAATCCATCAAATCAGCCCACCTTTCTGGTGAATAAAGAGAGCCCAAGTCAGCGAAATGTCCACTTGAGCTCTGCTCCATTCAGTCCACTGCTGCATCTGTATTACTGAAAAGGTTTCAGCACTTCTTCCGCTTTTTCCTGCGCTTTATCCAATCCTTCGTCAACTGAGCTTTGACCAGTCAAGATTGATTGAATATGGTCATTGAAGATTTTCTGCACCTCACCATTTTGGTAGGTGGCCAATTCACTATCCGCATATTCCAGTTGCTCACGTGCAACAAGTGCAGGCGGGAATTCCTCGACATATTTCTTCAACAAGTCAGTTTCATAAGCAGATTCTCTAGTCGCTACATAACCTGTATCGATTGACCACTGTGCGACACGCTCAGGTTCTGTAAGGAACTTCATGAACTTGATTGCAGCTTTCTTGTTGGCTTTTGGAAGATCCTTGAATAAGTAAATGTTTCCTCCGCCAGTCGGAGAACCATATTGATTGTTCGCTGGCAAGAAAGATACTCCGAAATCAAAGTTCGCATTGTTCTTCACATTCGTCAGGTTGCCTGTCGTATGGTACATCATTGCAGTTTTTCCACTCAGGAAGTCAGAAGGAACGGTCGCCCATTCAATCACACCCTCAGGCATGATCTTGTGCTCTTTCCCAAGGGACAGCCAGTATTCCATTGCTTCTTTCGCGTAAGGCTTGTTGAAATAAACTTCCTTTCCGTCTTCAGACATGATGTTGTCTTCCGTTTGAAGTGCTAAAGCCTGGAACATCCAATACTGGTATCCAGTACTCGGAATTTCTAATCCCCATTGATCCTTGCCGCCATTTTTCGTCAGCTTCTTACCGTATTCAACCAGCTGATCCCAGTTTTCCGGTGGAGCTTCCGGATCCAATCCGGCCTCTTTGAATGCATCCTTGTTGTAGTAAAGGACAATCGTACTGCGCTGGAATGGCAAGCTGTACACCTTATCCCCGATAGATGAGTTGGCCATAAACCCATCATAGAAATCATCTAAATACTCCTTATCAAACAAAGGTGTTACCTCTTCGATCAAGTCATTTTCAAGCAAAGTGAAAAGATCGATGGAGAACAAGACAGCCAGTTCAGGCGGATTCCCCCCCTGCGACGAAGCCATTACCTGTGTCATGGTTTCAGCATAACTGCCACCATATTTCGCATTAACCTTAATGTCGGGGTTTTCTTTCTCAAAATCTGCTACAATTTTATCCACGATTTTCGCTACATCCCCGCCAACCGCAACCGGGAACCAGAAATCAATCTCAGTCTTTTCTTTCGTTCCAGCATTATTGCTGCTGCATCCAGCAATGCCAACCAATAAAACAAAGATTAATGATAAAAGCCTGACTTTCATGCCATTTCCTCCCCTTTGTATCTATTTTTTTCATAAAAAAACCCATGAACAATAAACTGCACCACAAATAAGTGTCATGCATTTTATTGGTCACAGGGATTCTCCTCATCTCTTCCCTTAGACAATAACCTGTCTAAATTAAATATCTGATTATTCATAATAATACAACACTGACTAATTATTGGCAATAAAAAATCCCAAATTATCTTAGTTACATTTAGGATTTAAAGGGTCATCAAAAATATTGTCTTTAATTATTGGGACAAAGGAAAACTCTAGTGTTCTAAAATCCTTTATTTGATTTTCCGAATGGAACATGAGAACCTTCGCATTATAATAAAATCCAGACAAGAAGCTGGATTCACGATTTGGTAAATATCACCGAAGACCAGTACGAAGTATCTTTAATAGGATATGATGAAGAATAACCCGGGGTTTTCGGGGTTTAATTTTAGTTTCGGCAGGGGGATGGTTCTTGCGCTCCAAGGTTGTGATTAACTTCCGAATTTATAAATATTTGATTTGGACTCCCGAACAGGACATGAGAACCCTAAAAAGAGTAATACCACTATCCACAACCTAAAAAAGGAGCGTAAAACAAATGCCTTACGCTCCTCCCCATTATTTTAATTCCTCAATGGGACATCCTACATTATTTCTTGATTAACTCAAGCTCGACCGGGATAAATTCTTCTACTTTATCACCATTCTTCACCTGGATGGCTGTTTCAACTGCCTGTTGTCCGATCATTTCTGGCTTTTGGGCAACTGTTGCGGCCATTGTGCCTTCTTCGACAGCTTTTACTGCATCGTCAGTTGCATCGAATCCAACAACAATGACATTTTCAAGACCGGCAGCTTTCAATGCCTCTACTGCACCTAGTGCCATTTCATCGTTGTGAGCGAATACAGCCTGGATGTCCTTGTTGCTTTGAAGCAGGTTTTCCATGACAGAAAGTCCTTGTGAACGGTCAAAATTCGCTGGCTGCTTTGCCACTACTTCAATTCCGCTTGCTGCTGCAATTGCTTCGTTGAAACCTTTGCCGCGCTCACGTGCTGCGGATGAACCTGGGATACCTTCTAATTCAATCACTTTTCCTGATCCGCCAAGCGCATCAGCCATGTATTCTCCAGCCATCTTGCCGCCAGCTGCGTTGTCAGATGCGATATGCGCAACTACCTCGCCGCCTTCTGCACTTCTGTCAACCGTGATGACCGGGATACCTGCATTATTTGCAGACTCGATTGCTGCTGTAATCGCCGCTGAATCTGTTGGGTTGATCAAAAGAACATCAATGCCTTTTTGAATCAAGTCTTCTACATCACTTACTTGTTTTGCCGGGTCATTTTGAGCATCTACAGTCGTAATGTCGATTCCTTCTTCTTTTGCTTTCTTTTCTGCGCCTTCTTTTAACGTAACAAAGAACGGGTTGTTCAGTGTTGAGATGGAAAGCCCAATTTTAACCTTATCATCTTTTGAGCCTGTGTCTTTACTGCCTTCATCAGAACCATTGCCATTTTGGTCAAGTGAGCAGCCAGCCATGAATACTGCAGCTATTAATGCAAGTAATAAACCTTTAAAAAGACCTTTCATTTATAATTCCTCCTAAATTTTTATTATTATTAAGCCGCTTTTTTGCGGTCTAACAATACTGCAAGCAGAATAACTCCACCCTTTACAACTTGCTGATAAAAAGAAGATACATTCAGCAAGTTCAAGCCGTTATTCAATACACCAATGATCAAAGCGCCGACTAGTGTTCCGAAAATCCATCCTCTGCCTCCAGAAAGGCTTGTACCACCTAAAACTACCGCAGCGATTGCATCGAGTTCATAAGAGACACCTGCAGTTGGCTGTGCTGAATTCAGCCTTGAGGTTAGTGTCGTACCAGCAAGAGCCGCAAGCAATCCAGTAAGGGAATAGACACCGATTTTAATACGATCAACTCTTAGACCAGATAAAAGGGAAGCTTCTTCATTTCCTCCAATTGCGTACACACCCCGGCCAAATGTCGTCTTTTTAAGCAAGAAATATAGAATTGCATAAGTAATCAGCATCGTGATGACCGGAAATGGTATTCCCAAAAAGTACCCTTTTCCAAGCATTTGGAAAGATACAGCATCAGAAAGTCCGGTAATCGGACGTCCTTCTGTATAGACAAGAGTGAAACCCCGGTAAATCGTCATCGTTGCCAGTGTTGCAATGAACGGGGCAACCTTACCTTTGGTGATGATCAGGCCGTTTATTGCACCCATAGCCGCACCCGCCATAAGGCCAATCAGTAAAGCAAGAATTGGATCAGTTCCGCCAGCCAGCATTCCTGCTGTCAGAGCTGACGACAATGCGAGAATAGATCCAACTGATAAGTCAATTCCACCAGTCAAAATAACAAATGTCATACCAAATGCAATTAATGCATTGATTGAAACCTGGCGCAGGACGTTGAAAATATTATTTACAGTCAAAAAGTCCGCGCTCATGACTGATAGAATAATAGCTATTAGAAAAAGTCCGATTAGTGGTCCAAGCTTTTGAAAAACATTAATTTTTTTCATGAGTTTTCCCTCCCGTGGCGGCCTGCATGATTTTTTCCTGGTCAGCGTCTTCCCTGTTGAGCATCCCTGTCAATTTCCCTTCATGGACAACCATGATCCTGTCACTCATTCCGAGGATTTCAGGCAGTTCAGAAGATACCATGATGATGGCAACGCCTTTTTCTGTAAGTTCATTCATGATTGTGTAAATTTCTTTTTTGGCTCCCACATCCACTCCGCGGGTCGGTTCATCCAAGATCAGGACCTTGGGGTCGATACCCAGCCATTTGCCAATAACGACCTTCTGCTGGTTTCCCCCGCTCAGTGATTTGACAGCCTGCTCTCCGCCAGATGTCTTGACCTTGAGCTTCTCAATCATTGCTTTGACATAATCGGCTTCTTTTTTATCAGCCATAATGCCTTTGTTGGAAAACCTCCGTAAATTGGTCAAAATCAGATTCTCACGAACACTCAGACCGAGGACCAGACCTTCATCTTTCCGGTCTTCTGTTATGAAACCGATGCCTGCCTTTATGGCATCATATGGGCGTTTGATTTTGACTTCCTTCCCATTCAGAAAAATTGTTCCGGATATAATCGGTCTTTTTCCGAAAATCGCTTCCATGATTTCCGTCCTGCCGGCACCCATAAGCCCCGCTACTCCCAGGATTTCGCCACTTTTTACAGAAAAGGAGATATCACTAAAAGCGTTCTCTGCCGTAAAATTCTCGATTCGGATTCTCTCTTCACCAGGTTTGCCGGTTCTTGCAGGAAAGCGTTCGCCAAGTTCCCGGCCAACCATCATTTTGACGATTTCTTCAAAATTTGTTTCTTTAATCTGCTTTGTTCCGACTGACTGGCCATCACGCAAGACGGTAATCCTGTCACACATCCGGAATATTTCTTCCATCCTGTGAGAGATATAGACAATGCCTACTCCCTGCTCTCTAAGCTTGTCAATTACCTTGAAAAGAACTTCAATCTCACGGTCAGTCAATGCCGCGGTGGGCTCATCCATGATCAGCACTTCAGAGTTGGTGGCAACAGCCCTCGCAATTTCAATCATCTGCTGCTGGCCCACAGATAGACTCCCAGCTTCTTGGTCCGGATCGAGCTGTACTCCAAGCCTTTCAAGATATTCCTTCGTTTTACGCTTCATTTCCTTCGTTTTCATCAACCCTATCTTCCCATGGGTCAATTCCTTGCCGAGGAACATATTCTCCGCAACTGTCAGATAGGGAATAATGTTAAGCTCCTGGTGGATGACGGTAATGCCAGATAACTCAGCTTCTTTAGCCGATTTGAAGCTGACTTGTTTACCTTTAACTTCAATTGCACCTTCATCTTTTTGATAAATTCCAGTCAGGATTTTCATGAGCGTGGACTTTCCTGCACCATTCTCTCCCATTAGTGCATGAATTTCTCCAGTTTCAAGCTCAAAATCGACCTTATTCAGTACCTGAACGGGGCCAAACGATTTTGAAATCCCTTTCATTTTAATGAATTCCATTAGAATATCACCCCTGCATGCAAAATGATGTTTGCATATGGTGTTGCTTCTCCCGTTCGGATCACTGCTTTGGCTTGTGCCGTATTCTTCTTGAAGTCTTCATGAGTTACCGACTGAATCTGGCCTTTATTAAACTTCTCTTGAATGAAAGACAGTATTTCAGGGTTGTTCTCCTGAATTTCATCGGCAATGGTGGCTTGTTCAACCTCCATGTCTTCAAGAATGGCTTCAAGCGTTTCGATAAACCCGGGCGTCCCGATTTTAAGGGATAGGTCAATTCTCTTCACTCCGTCAGGAATAGGCAGTCCGCAATCCGCAATCACAATGGTATCTGTATGTCCCAAATTAGCGAGAACCTCAGCTATATGACTGTTCAAGATTCCTTGCTTTTTCATGCTCAATCCCCCTTCCTGTCACTCAAAAATTCTTCTACTTCGGCCCTTGTCGGCATTCCTGATTGTGCTCCAAGCTTTGTAACAGATATCGCACCTGCAGCAGCAGCTATTTTGCAAGCTTCTCTTATAGATTTCCCCTCAAGGATTGCGACTGCTAATGCGCCATTGAACGTATCGCCAGCTCCCGTCGTATCGACCGTCTCAACTTTGAAGCTGTCCTGATGGCATTCCTGTTCACCTTCGTAAAAAGCTACTCCCTTTGAGCCCTTAGTTATGATCAACTTTTCTCTCAGTGAGGCGGGATCCATAACAGATGCCAGCAGGAGCTCAGCTTCATATTCATTCGGTGTTATATAGTCGGTATTTGCAATCAATGTTTCTGGGAGGCGCTGGAAGGGTGCTGGGTTAAGGATTACCTGTTTTCCATGTTTTTTTGCAATCTGAGAGGCCATTTCAACAGACTCGATCGGAATTTCCAGTTGCAGCAACAAAAGGTCACTTGCTGCTATTTCCTTTTCCAAACTTTCAACAAGTTCAGGTGTAACCATGTTATTAGCACCTGGAACAACAATAATTGAGTTATCACCCTCGGATAAAACGATTGTAGCTATTCCAGTTTTCTCATGTGTAACCGGTTTCACATTACTTACATCAATTTGCTGTTTTCGCAAATAACCGAGATATTCATGTCCAAAAGCGTCATCACCCACTAAGCCTATCATGCTGACTTCCGCTCCCATTTTTGCAGCGGCGACAGCCTGATTTGCCCCTTTGCCCCCGGGAATGGTGAAAAATTGATTCCCAAGGACCGTTTCTCCCCTGTTTGGAACAATATCCGTCTGGGTGACTAAATCCATATTAATACTGCCGATGACAGTGATTTTTTTTGCCATTAAACATGCCCCTTTCTATGTTTGTGTGGAGCGTTTCACTAATAGTTCAACTTGAAACGTGGTTTCCTTCTGGTGAATGGGCCTTCCTTCTATTAAATCCAGCAGCATGGAAGCTGCGGTCGATCCCATCTGATAAATCGGCTGTGAAACCGTTGTCAATTCTGGTGAAATAATATCCCCGAATTCAATCCCGTCAAATCCTACTACCTTGAGCTGCTCCGGAACTTTATAGCCGAGCAGTTCAGCTGCCTTAATCACACCAATGGCCATAACGTCATTGCCCGCAAATATCCCATCGATGTCAGGATATTTTGTTAACAACTTAAAAGCTGCCTGCTTGGCCGATTCAATTTGATACTCCGCAGGAAAAATCAGATTTTTATCGTACAATCCCGCTTCAGTGACAGCATCTTCATACCCTTTTAATCGATCTTTAGCGTTTGCAATATTTTCAGGTCCGCTGATATGGGCAACCTTCACACACCCACATTCTATTAGATGCTGTGTAGCCTTTCGGGCACCTTCGTAATTGTTGCAGGTAACATATGGAATCGTAGAATCCAAAGGTCTATCAAGGGCAATAATTGGAAAATTATAATGTGAAATATGCTCAGGTTTAAGCGTATTGGATACAACCAGAACTCCATCAACATATTTCTGCTGTAGCATATCAAAATAGCGAATTTCCTTATCGATCTTGCCATCACTATTACAAAGGAAGACAGTGAAATCAGACTCACTCGTCACATCTTCAACAGCCCTTGCCAGCTGGGGAAAAAATGGGTTATTGATATCCGGGACAATAAGTCCAATCGTCTTCGATTGTTTTTTAAATAAACTGCGCGCCACGGAGTTTGGTTTAAAATTCATTTCCTCGATTGCGGCTAATACAGTTTTTCGTGTGTCTTCATTGACGTATCCACTGTCATTCAAAACCCTGGACACAGTTGCAACTGAGACCCCAGCTCTTTTAGCCACATCTCTCATCGTAACCAATCTTTTTCTCTCCGTTTCTCTCAATCTTAATTTCTGTAACCGGTTACATACAGTATAAATGTCATAGGTTAGTTTGGTCAAGGAAACTTTTTTTCTTTTAAATCCGGATAGAAAAATTAAAGGGAAAATCGATCTTTGTCTCACCCCATTAACAAATTTTGTAATCATATATTCAGATGAGTGTCTTTATACCGGTAAATACAATAAGAGGTACGCTTTTTCGGGTGATAGGCTTTTAGTTCAAATTTGATAAAGTTAAATAAGAGAAATATATAATTACGTCATGGTGGGGTCATTATATGCAGTGGTATTTAAAGGCAATAAAAAATTACGCCAATTTTAAGGCAGAGCAAGGCGTAAAGAATACTAGATGTTTACTTTATTTAACCTAATAATTATTGGTGCGCTCTATCTTTTAGAAGAGGCAGCGAATTCGGATTTTTTGTTTGTACACCTAGCTATCTATTATTTATTTATGCTGATTCCATCCCTTTCTGTCACAGTTCGCAGATTAGATGATATTGGCCACAGCGGCTGGATGTACTTAGTTAATTTCATTCCTTTGGTCGGTGGAATTATCTTACTGATCTTACTTGTTTTGATAGCGAAGCAAACAATTACAAGTATGGCATGAACCTTAAAGTTCTTAAGAAAAAAATTATTCCAAAACGGATGCTAAAAAATGAGATTTATTATCCAGTGCGACTTTCTGCTGCAAAGCGTCCAGGACGTCATGAAGGCAGTAACAAGTAGAATGACGATCCCCATTTCGATTGGTATCAAGATTGTTGCAAATGAAGAGGAGTAACTCTTACAGGCAGCGATTCCGATATTTCCATTGAATCTTTCCTAAAGAAGAAGACATTTACTATCAACATTCAATAGGCTAATTCACTACAAAACCTGCTGGATGACTACCTTAACGTTTGTTCAAAAATGATGATGTATCTTAAAATCTCATGTGCTTTCTTTAAATTTTAAAAAAGGCCCAATGAGCAGTAAATAACTGCTCATTGGGCCTTTTTTCACGTACGCAAACGATGCGATGTATTATCCTGCCGCAATCACTCCTTTATCGCTTTCTCAAGGGCTTCTAGAGAAGTGTTTTATCACCTTTCAGATAGGCAAATCGTCCAATCGAGGCGAATCATTTACTTTTAAGCTGTTTGAGACCATGCTTAATGGATAGAGTTGAACGGGAGATGATCCGCCCAAGTCCAGCTTCACCAAAATATATCGACTCCCGAATTGGATAGGAGAACCGTCCTTACGTCCCTTCTTTCGTTCCAATACTAATTAGTAGGTTGGAGAAAAAAGCTGCTCGTTCAGGGATTTGGCTGATGATTATGTGTTCGTTTCTTGCATGGATTCCGTCTCCAATGATACCGAGACCATCTAAGGTTGGGACTCCCATGTTGGCTGTGAGGTTTCCATCACTTCCTCCTCCAACAGAAGCTTCTTTTAACTTGATGCCTTCTTCTTTTGCTGCTTCTTTTGCGGTCTGGAAAAGGATTTTTGTATCTTCGTTTCGTTCCATCGGTGGGCGAGAGACGCCTCCTGTAACCTCGAAACTTGTACCCTCTGTGAAAGGTGTCAGCTCACAAATTATTTCATCAATTCTTTCCTGTTCTTCACTGGTTATCGCCCGTACATCAATGCCAATCTCTGCATGATCAGCCACGACATTGAGCTTGCCTCCGCCTTTAATAAATCCAACATTGACGGTGGTTCCAACCTCGTAATCCGTCAAGGACTCTAAAAAATCGATGGTTTTGGCAGCCTCTTGAATAGCACTAGCTCCTTCATGATGGTTGTTGCCAGCGTGGGCAGCCTTCCCTGTAATATCAATATAATACCGCGCTGAACCCTTTCTTGCCGTTTTTAAGGCACCCGTCTGAACAACGGGGGGTTCCGTAACTAAAGCATAATCGCAATCTTTCGCTATCTCTTCAATAACATAGCGCGAAGACGGACTGCTCACCTCTTCATCACTGGTAAAAAGGTATACAATTTTCTTTGAGAACGGGATATTCAATTCCTTGATGGCTTTTATTGCCCAGATCGTTTGTACCAGGCCGCCCTTCATATCCAAGATCCCAGGCCCGTAGGCAAGATCGCCTTCGATTTTAAACTCTAAATCTCCAGGCTCCCATACTGTATCAAAATGGGAAAGGATTAAGATTGTTTCATCTCCTTCTCCGAACTCAAATTTCAGGTGATTACCGTATTTCTCTTCTTCCAACACTTCTGCATGTTTACCAAAGTAGTGAAACAAAAGCTCCTGAATCCTCTCTCCACACTGGTCGACGAGTTTTTTATTCAATGATGGAGAATCACATTCGACCAGAAACTTGATATCATCTAAAATATCTTGCAAATGGTCCTCCATAAACTGCCTTATGGAATCCATTAATATCACGCTGCTTTCTCATGTTGTATTTTATAAAGGCTGCATAATATTTTATGCAGCCTCAGAATATAACGATTTTACTATTATATCATTCAGAAGCATGGGGACGTACCAACTCAAAAAATATCAACCATGAACAAGGTGACAGGAAAAATAATAAAGGACTAGCACACATAATCGGTGAGTGCTAGTCCTTTATTATTACCTTAAGGAGATTATTGATTAAATCAGCAACAATGTTAAAATCGACAAAATTTAAACAACATGACCATTAGCAAACAAATTATTTGAGAAGAGTCATAGGAACCGTCCCTATGTCCCTCCCTATGTCCCTCACCACGTTCTCCGGGGTTTATATCCCGCGTTTTCAAGGAAACCTTTCTCTATCTCTTTTGGCAATCCCTTCATTACGATTTTTGCACCTTGAGCAGTGACAAGCATTTTACATGCCATTTCCAAAGTCTGCAATGCCATTCTTGCTTCCTTGAGACTGGTGTCATAAACCAACACTCCATGGTTTTCAAGCAACAGGACATTGGCTTTACGTGCTTTTTGAGCCACCGCCTCTCCCAGTGCCTGGCTTCCCGGGTGGTAATAAGCAACTCTTTCAACTCTCTCTAAATAGTACATGGTTTCGACAAACCAATTTGAAGGGATATCAATATTGGAGCAGGCAACCAATGTGCTGTAAAAAGGTGATGCATGAAGGACAGCATTAATTTCAGGACGGTTCTGATATATTGCCTGATGCATTGGCGTTTCCTTTGATGGTTTTTTCTCTTGAACCATAGATTGACCCAGTACAGCACATTCAACCAAATCCTCAGTTTCTAATTCACCAAGGAATGTTCCACTGGCGGTAATGAGGTAAGTATCCTCATTCACTCTGGCACTAATGTTCCCGGCGTTTCCCCATGCTAATCCGTATTCCATCATGAATTTACCAGTCTTGATAAGATCCTGTCTGTTAGTTTCGTAGTTTTCCAATGGAGCTCATCCTTTATTTAAATAGATTTACCAAACCAATTGATAGTGCTGGAATAAAAGTGAGTAACATTAATGTTATCAGGAGCACACCATAGTACGGCAGCATCCCTCTTGATATTTGGTCCAGCCGGATCTTGGCGATTTGGGATGAAATGAAGAGATTAACACCCAAAGGTGGTGTACACATACCAAGAGCCAGGTTAACGATCATGATGATTCCGAAGTGGACAGGATCGATTCCCAGTTGTGTGGCAACCGGTAACAATAATGGAGCCAGGATAATAATCGATGCGTTAGTCTCCATAAACATTCCCACAATAATAAGGAAAAGATTGACCAGCAGCAGGAAAATGATTGGATTTTCCGAAATATTTATGAAAAACTCTGCAACTAGCTGAGGTACATTTGCCCTGGTCATAATCCAGCCAAATAACCCCGCACTTGATATAATGAACATGATTGTTGCTGTCGTCACAGCCGATTGAGTAAAGATTTTTGCAAGTTCCTTTAATTTTATTTCTTTGTAGACTAAGACCCCTACGACAAATGCATAACCAACCGCTATACCTGCTGCTTCTGTCGGTGTAAAAATACCACCATAGATACCGCCAAGAATAATCACAGGCATTAACAACGCAAAGAATGCTTCCTTAATTGCGACTAGTATTTTCCTAAAAGATTTTCTTGGCTCCCTGACATAGTTATGTTTCTTAGATAGAACATAAACAGTCACAATCAAAGCAAAGCCAATAAGTATTCCAGGTACAAATCCTGCCAGGAATAAATCTCCGATTGAAACAGATGCTGTTACACCATATAAAATCATTGGAATACTTGGGGGTATAATGACACCTAGTTCTCCAGCAACTGCTTGCGTTGCACCAGCAAACTTGGGATCGTATCCCCTTCTGATCATGCCTGGGATCAGCATACTACCCAGTGCAGCAGTCGTGGCGGCACTCGATCCGGATATCGCAGAAAAAAACATCGCAGTTACGACTGTGACAATCGCAAGACCTCCTGGCAGATGGCCTGTAATAGCATTAGCCAGGTTGATCAGCCTTTTTGAAATCCCGCCGAACTCCATTAAGGTTCCCGCTAAAATGAAGAAAGGGATGGCCATCAAAGGGAATGAATCAATGGAAGTAAACGAACGCTGTACCAATACAATAAGTGGTGTTCCACCATCCCACCAAAGAGCAATGGCAGATGCAAGTCCTATGGAAACGGCAATTGGAACACTTAAAGCAAAAAATATCAACATAAAAACCATCAGTATTGCAGCCATCAGCTCTCTCCCTCCTTCTTCGTGGATAGTTCATCCAATATGACAGCAAGTGAATTTAATGCAAGCAAAAAGGAGCCAATGGGAATTGAGGCATATGGAATTGCCATGGATAATTGGAGACCTGGTGATGATTGCATCTGGACAAGAGGTAGCATATCGATTCCTTGCATAAATAAAATTCCAAAGAAAATAATTGAAATAATCATTACTAAAATAATGACAGATTTGCGCTTTTTACCCGTCAAGGTCTCCGGCAAGAGTTCTATCGAGATTAGTTTATTGTGCCTCATTGCTAAGCTGGCCCCCAGGAAAACGATATAAATCATTAAGTACCGGGACAATTCTTCTGACCACGTAAGCGGCAAATTAATCACAAAACGGCTTATAACTTGTAAGATGATCAGTACGGACATTACGCCGAGCATTAAAGCAAGGAGAATGCCAACCACCTTATTGATCGTGTCAATGGCTTTAACAACCTGTTGCATGGTAACTCCCCTTTTAGGAAAAAGTTTTCAATCCTTTTAAAAAGAGGTGGGCACTGGATCAACAATCCTGTACCCGCCTCACTTATTCTTTTATTTTGTATTTACAATACTGTCATATAGTTCTTGTGCTTCAGGAGATTTCTTAGCAAATTCACCATGTACAGTTTTTGCTTTCTCCATGAAAGGTGCTGTATCAACATCCACCACTTCCATGCCTGCACCAGTTAACTTTTCCAACAGTTCTTTTTCTTGCTCGTAAACGATTTTGTTTTCATATTCAGTTGCCTCTTTAGCAGCCTCTTCTACAGCTTTTTGCTGATCCTTTGAAAGTTTCTTGTAAGCAATGTCGCTCATAGTCAGCATGACATAACCATATACGTGGTTTGTGTTAATTAAGTACTTCTGTACCTCGTTCAGCTTTGTGCTTTCAATCAGTGCAACTGGATTTTCCTGTGCATCGATTACACCTGTCTGAAGTGAAGAGTATACTTCACTGAACGCCATAGGTGTCGGTGTTGCGCCCATTGCTTCCCACGCGGCGATGGAAGCCGGGATTTCAGGGACACGAATCTTGATTCCATCTAATTCTGACGGGCTTGTAATCTTTTCATTTGCTGTTAATTGGCGCGGAGTACGTTCCCAGAACTCAAGTCCTCGAACCTGAGCATTAGCCAGCAGATCTTCTTTCAACTTTTGACCGACTTCACCGTACAATACATTCTGCATGTGCTCACGATCACGGAATAGGTATGGAAGTTCTAAAATCGCATATGGCTCATAGAAGTTGGAGAGAACACCTGCTACAAGGGCAAAGTCAACTGAACCTAATTGCATTCCTTCGATCAAATCACGGTCATTCCCAAGTGTAGAGCTTGCATACAAATCAATTTTAACTGAACCATTTGTCTTTTCTTCCACAAGCTCAGCGAATTTTTTCGCGCCAAGATGCCATGGATCATTTTCAGCCGCAATATGTCCAAGCTTCAACGT
Organism: Mesobacillus sp. AQ2; assembly: GCF_030122805.1. Lineage (NCBI taxonomy): Bacteria > Bacillati > Bacillota > Bacilli > Caryophanales > Bacillaceae > Mesobacillus > Mesobacillus sp. AQ2. The sequence continues at coordinate 4,454,332 of NZ_CP126080.1, forward strand.
AACCTGTTTTTCTTCACCTGATGATCCACTGGCACTTTTAGTAGATTCCTTTGCTCCGCACCCCAACAGAGCAATACTTAGAATGAATGTCATCATAATCAACCATGCTTTTTTCATTTTCATCTTCCCCTTTGTTTGTTTAATAAGATTAAAACTCTACGAGTACCTTCAAAGATGAGTCTTCTTTCTTATCTACCAACTGAAAGCCCTTTGCTGCATCTTGATAACTAAGCTTGTGACTAATAAGAGCTTCCTCATTCACATGCCCTGCTGCCAATAGATCGATAGCAGCCAATGTATCCTCTCTTGTATAAGTCATGCAGCCAATAATTTCTTTTTCCCCCTGTTGCAAATTGACAATGTCAAAGGTTTGAGTACCATGGAACATGGCAATAGTTATACATTTCCCCCCTTTCCTCAGAAGCGCAATGGATTGATCAATGATGCCAGGAACGCCCACAGCAACTAAGACCTTATCAAACTCGCTATCTATAAGCTTTTTAGCTTCTGACATCCAATCATTTTTGTTTGATATATTCATAGAATGTGTTGCACCCATTTTTCCGGCAGCTTCAAGCGCATAATCAATGACATCCGTAACAAGGATTGTTGTCGCACCCGCCGCTTTGGCAGCCGCAACAGTCAAAAGGCCAATCGGCCCTGCACCCAAGACTGCCACTTTATCGCCAAGCTGCACATCAGCCTTTCTCACTGCATGTACTCCTACAGCAAAAGGTTCAACCAAAACTCCCTGATCATAAGTCATGCCATCCGGCAATTTAAACACTGTTTCTTCTGGCGTTGCAAAATACTCTGCCATGGCGCCATACCAGCCTTTAATACCAGGTGCCTTTCTGTTGTTACAATAATTCACGTTTCCTGTCAGGCAGTCGTCACACTTTCCGCAGCCAGTCTGTGGCTCCACTGTTACCCTGTCACCAGCTTTAAAATTCCGTACATCGCTTCCAACCTTTACTACTTCCCCCGCAATTTCATGGCCAATAATCACAGGCGGCTTTCTGAAAAGATGCAGTCCCTTGTACGTATGAATATCGGAGCCACAAATACCTGCTACCTTTGTTGAAATCAACACTTCATTGCTTTCGACCTCAGGCAGTTCCACCTCTTTTACTACTACCTTATAGGCATCCTCAACATAAACCGCTTTCATTTTTGTCCTCCTTCTACTCCACAACTGACTTAATCAAGTAATTTCTGCTTAGACTTTTGCAAATGGTTCGTGATTAGATCTACTGCTTGATCATCCCCACTCTTCAAACTCTTATAAATCTCTACATGCTCCTGATGGAACTTGTGCATACGATGAGGGTCTTTTTTCAAATGCCTTAAGGTGATTCTATGGAGGTGGTCCTGATAATTCAGCAGCACTCGATAAATTTCCCGATTCCCGGAGAACTCGCATAATAGCAAGTGAAAAGCATGATCTTCATTCGTAAATCCTTTAATATCAAGCTCATCACATTTTGTTTCAGTATCTGCTAGATTCATTTCAATCAATCTGCATTGTTCTTCAGTCAACTTACCTGATATTTGGGTGAGAATATAACTCTCCAGCGCAATTCGCAGATTATAAATATCAATGATCTGGTCAATTGAAAGCGGATTGATGATAATGCCTTGCTTTGAAGAGACTGTGACAAAACCTTCAGTTTCCAATCGGACAAGAGCTGACTTTATTGGTGTTTTGCTCATTTGCAAGATTTCAATCAATTCTCGTTCAGATAAAAACGATCCCGGTGCAAAACTTTCATCTAATATCTGTTCTTTTATTTTCTGATAGGCTACATCCTTAAGGAGAGGAGCTGCAGCATTTTTCGTCTTCATTTCCATTTACTTACCACCCTAATGTTTCATTTGTTTATTACTTGGCGTCCCTAACATCAGAGAAATAATTTGGTCCGCCCAGTTGGCCTCCCTTTAACGCCAATTCAAATCCATTCATTTCTTCATCTTCAGAAAAGGTTTGGCACAAAGGAGCACCCGGTGAAACTTGACGTAATACTTCCAAACCATATACACCTAATTCTCTAGTGACAAATCCAGAAGTATCACCGCCAGCAACAATCGCTCTGGTAAGCCCGGTAGCTCGAATAATCTCCTTGCTCCACCTGCCTAGCTGCCTGCCGATGAGTTCGCCTGATTGGAATTCTGACATCCCCTTTTTAGCGAAGAGTTCACGAGTATCTTTAATGGAGGAATCATCTGGTCCCATTGCGGTGTAAAAAATGACGCTTTTTCCTTCGTTAATAAATTGAATTGCCTTTTCAATAAGCTCTGCAGGCATTGTTTCCTCTTCTAGAATCTGTTGGGGAGTTACCCTGATGCCTTGAAACCCATTTTCAATTGCGCTTACAATTTGTTTTTGTGTAACTGGGGAAGCACTTCCGGAAACGGCTAAAACAGGTTTACCTGAGCGTAACTCACTAGGATTTATGTTTTGTGCTGTATTTTGGATTCCTGCCTTTTTCCAATGTGTGGCAAGGGCATATCCTACCCCCGATGATCCTACGATGAACAGATTATGTTCCTTTGCCTTCTCCCAAATGAGCTGTCCGCTTACCCCAAGCCTGTCAACATCAAGTACATCAAATAGCAGCATCCCCGGCTCACTCATCTTGTTTTGGAAATATTCTCTGACCTTCTCAATCGGCCCCTCCAAATCGAGGATACTCATTAAGCCGACTCTTTCTGCGGATTGTCCGGACAGATGGACTCGCAAATCTGCTTCATTCATTGGGGTCACTGGATGTTTCGACATAACCGGATGTCGATCAAGTCGATATACCGCGTTATGCATTCTTGCGAAATGGTTGCCAAACAAGGTATACCGGCCAAGAGGGGGTGCACCGACTAAAAGAGGAATCACCTTTTGATCCGTAAAATACTCCCTTGCCACTTCAACTGCTTTCCCAATGCTGCCCACCTGGGGACTTGAGTCAAAAGTAGAACATGTTTTATAATGTGTAACTGTTGCGCCTATTTCTGCAAACCGCTCAAAGACCGGTCTAAGTTCCGCCTCCATATCTTCCGGTGTCTTTGCCCTGCTTGTTCCTGCAACCCCTATACATTGCAGGCCATCGAATTTCTCCAGCATTCGTTGCGATGGAGGTTCAAGGAACAGCACTGTACGATATCCACTGGAAGATAATGATTCCATTGCATCGGTTGATCCTGTGAAATCGTCTCCGTAAAAGGCCAGAAGCAACTCTGTCTGATTCATAATTCCACCCAATCTATTTTGTGAATTTCTTTATTGCCTGTTCTAATTCAGGATGCTGCATAGCGTATACATCTAAAGGTATCTCTTTCACAGCCGCCTCCCAACCCTGCCTCATACTGAGGACTCCAGCTGCACTGCCGGAAGGATGCGCCAAAATACCGCCACCTGCCAGATGAATAACATCGGTTGTAGACACTGCATCATAGGTTGGGATTGCGCTTGCAGCCCACTGTGCTGAAGAGAGGACCGGCATTACCTCGTAACCCCCCATGAAGGGAGTCAAGCAGTCTTTAATCGCCTGAACTACTGTATCGTTATCCTCTGAAAACTTATTATCCAGCCCATTTGTATGTAAGTGATCCACCCCAGCCAATCTTGCCAGCTTCTGAAAAACAGTGAAACTCATCCCCAGCAGCGAACTTCTAGACATTGCCCCCCACTGAGTACGGTGGCCGTGGATAGGCAACTGAGAGTAATTGCGAAGATAAGAGGTGCCAGCAAACCCGACGCTGTTGATACAAACCATTACACAAGTTCCGCCCGCCTCTAATACTAAATCATGATTTCTTCGAAGCTCTTCGATGTCTCCTGTAATATTGAAGGCATACATCAGTTTTTTCCCAGTTCGGTCGGCAGCCCGTTCAATTTCCTCCATAATCACTTTCACCCGTTGTGCAAGTGGAGCAAATGACGGATTGGCACACAGTTCATCATCTTTAATAAAATCTATTCCAGCTTCTGCTAGCTGCCTTACTATTGGCCTGTATTCCTCAGTATGCAAACCAATACTCGGTTTAATGATGGTCCCGATTAAAGGTCCCTTTTCCACACCAGTTAGTTTTCTTGTTCCAGCTATTCCAAACTGAGGACCTGGATATTTCTCAGCAAAATCCTGAGGAAGTTCGATATCGATTAATTTAAGTCCTGAAAACTCCCCTAGCTCATACAAATTGCCCGCAACAGTCGACATTAAATTAGGTATAGAGGGACCAAAATTATCGAATGGGAAGGATAAAACTACGATTGCCCTTTGATAATCCGAAGCTGCCCCTTCCTTCTGTTGCGGAGTTCTCGATCCCGGCAGAGAGGGATTCTTTACTTTCTCCAGCTTTGTTATGCTTACTACTCTGGCACCATGCCGTTCCTTCAATTCCGCAGTTTCACCTGGCACCTTAACGAATGTACCAGTTGACTGTTCCCCTGCCATGACTTCAGCAGCATATTCAAGTGGATAAGCAGTCTCAATAAGATAGCTGGCCAGTACTCTCTTACTCTCCAATTTCCACACCTCGCTCTCGTAATCTAACTTATATCCAACATAAATCTATGTTAGATTTCTTGTTTTTAAGATTATTTTAAAACGCTTACAAAGTCAAATGGTTTTCTGAATATTTTTATTTGTGAAAATAGTAACAGTATTTCGAGATACTAAACTTATCTTTGGGATCTTCAGTGAAGGATTTTTTTTAAGAAAATTCTTTTCTATATAACCTCCTGTACCAAATTACTTAGATAGCAGCCACACCGTTATTCATCAATAGCTGAAGTTTTTCCATTAAAAATATAAACTTTTTTAAAATAACAATAAATTTGAAGCATGGGGACGGTTCTAATGCTTCCAATCCTTCCAAAAACAAACTAGCAGATAACCAGTAACCCCTGCTGCCCATTTGGTAAATTCCTTTGTTCATTTTTATTATCCTGTAAACAAAAACAGCTAATCTAAAGATTTAATTCTTTAGATTAGCTGTCAGGTTTTCTTGCACTCCTAATTTTACGCTTTGAAAATTAAACTAGCAGATATACCTAAAATTCTCGCTGCCTGTCTTTGTGATAGGCCTTCGATTGTTTTGACCTTTCTTAGTACTTCTTCCCTTTCTGATTTTTGCATACTTTTCACCTGGGCAATTACAATTCCACCGAGCGTCTGCTCGATCTTCGCTCTGGCTTCATCGTCTGGAATTCTCCTTCGATTATAGTTCTCATCTTCCATGCAGGAATCATCACTTTCTTTTTCATTAAACTCCTTGAGTTTTAAAACTGCAATTTCTTTATCTTCATTAAACAATTCGAGTACCTTCTTACGGTCCAGCAACCCTCCAGGATAGTACTCTTGTTCATAGTATCCAGCATAACTGCTCCAAGCCCACTCCTCGGCACGACGAGTAATTCCTGCCTTAACGGGATTCTGATGAATGTACCTTAGAACGTTAAGAAAGTATAGACGGGTCTCAACATTTTCACTCTTGAACCGATCTTGAAATAAGTGACCTGTTGTCTGGTACTTCCAATTGTAATATGAGACATAGCTTACCGCTATTCGCTTCATAGAGACAGACAGGCTTTCGTCCCCCTCTTTCAAAAGAAGATGTAAATGGTTGCTCATCAAACACCAGGCATAGACCTTCAGTCCTGTCTTACCTTTATATTTCTTTAAAATATCAAGAAACCTCATACTATCCTGATCATCATGGAAAATCACCTGTCGATTCGCCCCTCGGAGGATTACATGATAAATTCCATTCACACTTTTCACTCTTGCTTTCCGTGGCATTCCATCTATCGCTCCCTTCGAGAGCAGAGGGACGGTTCTTCTGCTCCCTCTCCTAATTTTAATTGGGGCACGGCTGGGCAACTTACTTTTACAAAACGCAGACCACATTTCCCCTAAGAGATAAAACTGGTGCACCAAGAAGCAAGAGAACCGTCCCCTTGCTTCAAAAAGTAGTTGGATAACGATTGGATTGATTAGATGAGCGGATTTTCTACATTTTAGTCAAAGTGGGGGTACTCTTTTATCTTGGTAATTTAGCTTGGATGGTATAAAGGCAAGAAGGAAATATTGAGGTGATAAGCAGGTAACAGGTGATTTAGAAGTTATATTAATCATATCCCATTTTATTAGAAGTTTCACTATTTTAAGAGTAGGAGCAGAGGGACGGTTCTTCTGCTCCCTCTCTTAATTTTAAGTGGAGGGACGGCGGGGCAGCTTCTTTTTTAAAAATGCTGACCACATTTCTCCGGAAGCATGAGAACCGTCCCCTTGCTTACTAAAACTTAATAGTCTCCAATCTATCTTCACCAGTCAGGAGTACTTTAATATCATCTGATAGTGTGGCTGGCCCGCCTAAAAACCAAAGTCTTCTTAGATTTAAAATATATTGAAGTGTATTGAAAGGGACACCCTCTCTCTTAACTAGCACCATGGGACTATTATTTTCCCATGAATTTCTTGAACCGGATAAGGCGTCAGCAAAGACCAGTCCATTTGCAATTGATACACTTAAAGGGTTGGGATAAAACTTTTGTGCAATAGCCAAAGAAGTATCAAATCGGTCTTTCCCAGCAATTCTTTCTACTTCACTAATACCTATCGATTTTAATTCACTCTCGATTGAAACTGGGACTACCCCTGTCCCACTTACGATGTATACCTTTTTAATGCTGGAGTGCTTTTTTACATAATCTTTAATTTCTGATTTCAGTTTGTCACCCCATTGAGGCAAAATTGGAGCCTGCCGTTCGGTTGCAACAGGTGAAACACTTAAGGCATCACTGAATACTAAACCATACACCAAAAATAGTTCAGTAGGCTGCGGATTTGCCATCTCTGCTACATTCAAAGCCACTTCGAGACGATCCTTTCCTCCAATACGTTCTACTGAAAAATGCTTTTTAAACGCTGATTCAATCTTTGTGGATACGGTAGCTGGCCCACCTAGTATGTATACCTTGCCGGATGGCTTCAACAAACGCTTTGCCTCTTCTATTTTCGCCCCAAGAATAGTATCATTGTCGTTCACTAGAAGAATGGTGGCATTTTTCTTCTTATTCAAGGTAGCTCCTACTAGAGTATCAGAGTATTTAAGGCCACTTGAAATTAGTATAGTATCTAAGCTCTGATTAGATAGTTCTGAATTTAAATTTTTCTCTACTTCATAACGATCCTTCCCTCCGTACCTGATCACATTGGCACGCTCTGAAAAAGTGAATGTAAGTTCGTAAGTATATTCCTTTTCTAAATTAGTTATTCTTTTGGTCTCGAATATGAATTTTCCCGTTAACTGCCCTACTCCGCCATGCTTTCGAACTTCATCATTCCTGGATAGTATTGGTCCGCCACTTACTGTTGTATTTTCATCATCGCCTGGATCAAAAAAGATTTTAATATATGAGCCACTTTTTAGTTCTGCAAAAAGGGTGTTCTCAAGTCTAACATCATCCAATGTCCTTGCCCATGAACGTTTTAAGTCAAAACTTAAACCCCCATAAAGACCATTTTCTCCAGCATTAAAGATGAAGCGGTCAACCGTTTCACCTGGTTCCCAAACGCCTTGGACGGTACCAGTAGTGTATTTGCCAAACTCATATTCGTTCATTTTCAAACTTACATCATCAGAGTCCAACTTGACACCTTCTGCCCAAACCTCTTGTGTAATCGTACCTGCTAATATGAAAGCAGTTAACAAAAATCCAAATGCAATTTTTCTAAACAACCCAATATCCTCCTTTATTTACATAATTTTCAGCACACTAGTCATATCGGACTATTCATTGTAATGTTTAGGAGCAGAGGTAGGAGCAGAGGGACGGTTCTTCTGCTCCCTCTCTTTAATTTAAGCGGAGGGGGACGGCAGGGCAGCTTCCTTTTTAAAATGGTGACCACATTTCTAAGAAGAAGTAAAACCGATGTCCCCAGAAGCATGAGAACCGTCCCCATGCTTCAAAATAAAAAAGGAAGCATGAGAACCGTCCCCATGCTTCCTAATACCTATCCATTTCTTGTAGCTTTTACAATTTCAACAAACTTGCCAGCATGTTGGGTGAGTTCATTCCATTGTTCTTTTTCGATATATTCCTTTTTCAACAAAGAGCCTCCTACCCCTGCAGCAACGGCTCCTGCTTTAATATAATCAGAAATATTGTTCAGGTCGATTCCACCTGTCGGCATCATCATTATATGCCCAAGTGGTCCTCTTACGTCTTTAATAAATGATGGTCCAAGCGTGCTGGCCGGAAAGATCTTCACAATATCCGCTCCCCATTCATAAGCCTGAAGCATTTCAGTCGGGGTAAAAACTCCTGGAATAGCAATTTTCCCATATCGGTTCGCTACTTTTATTGTCTCTTCATTCAATGTTGGAGCAAACAGAAATTCGGCTCCTGCGTGGATAGCCATGAGGGCAGACTGCGCGTCCAAAACAGTTCCTGCTCCTATTACTGCCCGGCCATTGAATTCTTTCTTTGCCATTTTAATCACTTCAAGAACATTTGGAGAGTCCATTGTCATCTCGATGCCTGTAACTCCGCCTTCTACCAGAGCTGAAATGGCATGCATGACTTTATCTTCGGGTACACGCCTGACAACCGCAACAATACCCGATTCTAGTATTCTATTTAGCAGTTCCTGTTTCATGGTTTACCTCCTAACGTAAAACGTCCCTATTATTCTTCCTGAATCCAGCGATTGCTTCACGGTCTGGAAGTCCTTCGATATCTCCTCTTACAGTAACAACCATTGCACCTATTGTTGCACCCAGTTCTACTGATTCCTTAAGGGACTTTCCTTCAAGGATTCCCGAAAGCAAGCCTGCCGCAAACCCGTCCCCGGCTCCAATTGGATCAATCACTCTGTCTACTTTTATACTCGGAGAAAAACCAGATCCCTCAGACTTTGAAACATAATACGTCCCTATTTCTCCATTTTTAATTGCAATTTGAGAAACGCCTGTATTTTGAAGATGCTGAGCTATCTTGTCATAATCCCTTGTTCCCATTAAAAACTCGGCTTCATCCAATCCAGGCATAAAAATATCTGATTCCCTGGCTATGTCCATTACGATTTCTCTAGCATTCGGTTTCCCTTCCATCAACTTGAATCTGAGGTTTGGGTCAAAGGAAACCATCACATTATTATTTTTCGCGACCCGAATTGCTTCAAAAACCAGTTCCATACAGTTATTGCTTAAAAATGGTGTGATTCCGGTCAGATGAAGAATTCTAGCGTTTTTCACATAATCCCAGTCAATATCTTCAGCTGTGAGAAGACTGGCTGCGGATCCGCTTCGATAATAATATACCTGGGTAGATCCTTCACGGATTCTTTCTTTTATATATAGACCTGTTGCTGCCTTGGTAGTGGTGACAACCCGAGATGTATCCACTCCTTCACCGCGGATTGATGAAACAAGATACTTGCCAAGTTCGTCGTTCCCCACCTGGCTGATCCACCCTGCAGAATGTCCTAGTCTGGCTACTCCTATGGCAACATTCGATTCAGCTCCGCCGAATCTTTTGCTGAAATTCTGGACATATCGAAGCGGTCCGTCCAAATTGGCTTCAAATATTGCCATCGTTTCTCCTATTGTTACAAGTTCAGGAAACATAATGATTAACCTCCAACCTGCTGAATTTCCCGACTATTGAGCAGCTGTTTTATTTTTCTTTAATCTGCTCCATACTAACGGCAAGACTAAGGAAAGGATTGAGATGATAATGAAAACCAGCGCAATCGGACGTTCAAAGAAGATACTGTAACTTCCTTCTGACATAACCAACGACCTTCTTAATTCACTTTCGGCCATCGGACCAAGAATAAGCGCTAAAACGATAGGAGAAGCCGGGAAACCGTATTTCTTCATAAAATATCCGATGATTCCTGCACCTAACATCGTATAAACATCAAAAAAGTTATTACTTATCGCATAAGCTCCTACTGTAGAAAGAACCAAAATGATTGGCCCAAGAATATTCTTTGGCACCATCAAAATCTTTGTAAAAAGTCGAATCCCGCTTAGTCCAAAAGCAACCATAAGAATATTGGCCACAATCATGCCTGCAAACAGCGTGTATACCAGTTCACCGCTTGTTTCAAACAGCTGCGGTCCTGGCTGTACTCCTTGAACCACAAGTGCACCGAGGAGAATGGCTGTTACTGCATCACCGGGAATTCCCAATGTTAACAATGGAACCATCGCTCCGCCTGTAACTCCGTTATTTGCTGCTTCAGCTGAAGCAATGGCTTTTTTATTCCCTTTTCCAAAAGTTTCTTTTTCTTCTTTTTTCGCAAATCGTTTAGCTTCATTATAGGAAACGAAGGCAGCAATATCTGCGCCTGCTCCCGGGATAATTCCGATAAATGTTCCAATCAGCCCTGAACGGAATATGGAAACCCATAATGTTTTAAGTTCATTCCATTTAGGGAGAACATAACTGGCAATAACTTTTCCGATTCCCTTCTCACCAGCAAGCTGTTCTTCCATAATGACAAGTGCTTCCGAAACAGCAAATAATCCAATCATGACAGGAATAAAAGATAATCCATTCAAAAGAGAAAGCTGGTCATATGTAAAGCGAGGAAAACTTGTCATTGGGTCCATTCCAATAGTTGATATTAAAAGACCGAAAACTCCAGCGATTAGACCCTTTAACACCGAACCACCTGAAATACTGGAGATGATACTCAAACCAAACAGTGCAAGGCCAAACATTTCAGGGGCGCTGAAATTGAGAGCCACTTCTGCTAGCTGCGGTGCAATTAACACAAGCATAAGCACACTTATTAATCCTCCTACACCTGAAGCAATGGCAGAAATTCCAAGTGCCTTCCCCGCTTTTCCTTGCTTAGTCAATTGAAAACCATCAATTGCCGTTGCAGCGGAAGCAGGGGTCCCAGGAGTATTCAATAGAATCGCAGAGATTGAACCGCCATAAATAGATCCGAAATAAACACCTATCAGCAAAAGAACTCCTGTTGTTGGTTCCATACCAAATGTGAATGGCAAAAACAAAGCTACACCCATTGTTGCTGTCAGACCGGGCAGTGCCCCTATAATGATCCCAACTATAACTCCTGCTATCACAAGCGCAATAACTTCAGGCTGAAAGACATTTACCATACCCTGAAAGAGCAAATCCATTTTCCATGCCCCCTTTAATAAAGAATGCCATGAGGTATCGGCACACCGAGCAGGTATTCAAAAATGATACTGATTCCTGCACTAATAATTAACGACGCCCCAATCAGAGTAGTCCACTTACGAACGCCCATTAGCCACATCCAGGCCAGGGATACTAAAACAGTTGAAACCCCGAATCCGATAAATTCAATCAGAATTACATATAAGATGATTGCGATGAAAGCTAATATAAAAGATCGAACGGAAGATCTACCATGAAACGCATAGACTTTCCCTTCGGTCTCCTCTTTTTTAAAGACAAGCATAATTGCTAAAATACCCAGTATGACTGCCGACATTTTCGGGAAAAAGTCAGGACCTGGTCCCTGTCCCATTGACGCAGGAAAAGTATTTGCAGCAAGCCAAGCATAAACGGACAATAACAAGAGGCCTATGCCAATCACACGATTCGCCACAATCATTGTAATACCTCCACTCAATGTTACAAAAGGCTAGACAATGCTAGCCTTTTGAGTTTAGTAGTTATTAAGCTTTTAGTTTAGTTTCAATGAAGGGATTAAATCACCAAATAATTGATCTTTTTCTTCAAGCATTTTCGAAAAACCCTCACTGTTTTCATAACGGTATCCAAGATTCATTTTTTCAAGCTGAGCTTTAAACTCGTCGCTTTGTGCTGTTTTTCCAAAAGCTTCTTCAAGAACCTTTACAACTTCCGCAGGTGTATCTTTTGGAACAGCAAGACCGCGCCAAGTACCAATGGAAAGGTCGATTCCTTTCTCTTTTAAAGTTGGGACCTCTGGAAGCGAAGCAACCTTTTCTTCTGCCATTACGGCCAGTACCTTAAGTTTGCCAGACTTCACTTGCGAGCTTACCTCAGCCGGGCTGACAGAAACTGCATCCACATGCCCGCCAAGTAATGCTGTGATCGCAGGAGCTGCACCTTCAAATGGTACGTGATTAAATTCAACCCCAGTTTCCTTTTCAAAAGCCGCAGCTGCCAGATGCCAGATTGCACCTGTTCCTGAGTTCCCAACTTTTAGTTTTTCCTTTTTAGCTGCTTCAATGAATTCTTCGATCGTATTGTAAGGTGCATCAGCAGGAACTGTGATTGCAGCAGGGTCTTCATTCAATAAAGCTACTGGTTTAATATCTTTATATGAGAATTGAGCCAGTCCGGAATGCGGCAATGTCAGCAACTCCACAGTAACCATTGTTACTGTATGCCCATCAGCCTTGGCATTGATACCATTTTGCATGCCGACTGCACCGCCGCCACCTTCTTTGTTAACAACTGCTACAGATTCTCCAAGTTCCTTTTTCGCCATATCTGCAAACGAACGGGCCACTGTATCAGTTCCTCCACCTGCTGCATATGGGACAATGATTTCAACTGCTTTTTTAGGGAAATCCGCTGCTTCCTCCTTGCCATCTCCCCCAGTTTCCTTGTTGTTACCACAAGCAGCCAATATGAGCATGATTGATAAAAGGACAAAACTAAACTTAAACTTTTTCATTATTATTTACCCCCTATTTTATGAGTGGACATATCCCATCCGACGGGAAATTTCTGCTGCTGTTTCTTTCATCTTCGGAATGATTTCTTCCAGTTGTTCATCTGACATTCTAGTTAGCGGACCAGTAACACTAATCGCAAATTGTGGCCTTTGCCTGTGGTCAAAAATTGGGGCTGCAACACAGCGAATCCCTTTTTCATGTTCTTCGTTATCATAAGAAAATTGATTTTCCCTGATTGACTTTAGTTCGGTTTTTAACTCCTCAATGGTTGTCAGTGTATTTTCAGTGAATCTTTTCATTGTATAGCCCGATAACAAACGATCGACCTCTTGTTCACTTAAAAAAGCAAGAATACTCTTGCCTACACCCGTACAATGCAGCGGTCCTCTTCTTCCAACCTGGGAATAAATCCTGATTGCGGAATTATTTTCGACTTTATCGATGTATATAATCTCGTTGTTGTCTAGCATAACCAAATGCACAATCTCACCTGTGCTTTTGCTTAATCCCTCTATTAGCGGCCGTGCAACCTCCACAATATTTAGATTTTCGACCACTACCTCATTCATTTCGATGAATTTCAAACCAAGCCGATAAACACTATCTTTACCTAACTTTTGTACATAATCATACTCTTCAAGCGACATTAACAATCTATGGACTGTACTTTTGGCTACATCCAGTTTTTGAGCTAATTCAGTTACACCTAATCCTTTTGGATAATCTTTCAGGATTTCTAAAATGTGTAACGCCCTGCTGACAGACTGAATCAACTAACCTCCCCCCTCGAGGTTGTTCCGTATTACGGAACAGCATTCCTTAATATGGTTTAAGTATAGTAACTGATGAAAGCGGTGTCAATACTACCGAAAGAAATAATTTGCAGAAAATTTATTTTTATATTTATATTTTTTATATTTGACTAATTTAATAATCTAGCTTTAAAGTGGTGGGTAAGATTACCATATGGATTAAAGGATACCGGAAAGGAGAAAAAGTTGAGCATTCATGATTTGTTTTCTTTACAAGGAAAAACAGCTCTTGTTACTGGCTGCAAAAGAGGTATAGGAAAGGCAATCGCTATTGCCCTGGCAGAAGCAGGTGCTGACATTATTGGCGTAAGCAGTACACTAGAATCATCTGGAAGCAGTGTCGAAAATGAGGTAGTACAAAGAGGAAGGAAATTTCACGCTTTTTCTTGTGACTTTTCTAAGAGGAGTGACTTATACAATTTCATCTCGGATATTAAAGCTAAATTCGATAGAATTGATATTCTTGTTAATAATGCAGGTACTATTCTTAGAGAGCCTGCATTAAGCCACCCCGATGATTATTGGGATCGTGTAATGGATATTAATTTGGATTCACAGTTTATCTTAAGCCGTGAAATCGGCAAAATGATGGTCAAGCAGGAATCCGGAAAAATTATTTTTATTGCTTCATTACTGAGCTTTCAAGGAGGAATCAATGTTCCTTCCTATGCAGCGAGCAAAGGGGCGATTACACAGTTAGTAAAAGCCCTATCGAATGAATGGGCGCAGTACGGCATTCAGGTTAATGCCATAGCACCCGGATACATAGCAACAGACAACACATCGGCATTAAGAGAAGATTCTGACCGGAGCCAAGCTATCCTCAGTCGAATCCCGGCAAACCGGTGGGGACAGCCGGACGATTTTACAGGGATTTCTATTTTCCTTGCTTCGAAGGCATCCGATTATATGACCGGCTCGGTAGTCACTGTAGATGGAGGCTGGATGGGAAGATAAAATTATTCAAGAATAGTATTAGGAGGATTATTCAGTGGAAATCAATTACGATAATAAAGTTGTTTTAATCACTGGGGCAAGTACAGGCATAGGAGCGGAGTTTGCCAAAGGTTTTGCTGCCTCGGGTGCGATGGTAGTCATAAATTATTTAAACAGCAAAGCTAGTGCTGATCATCTTGTTCAAGAAATACAAGAAGTTGGGGGAACCGCCATTGCTATTAAAGCAGACGTTACCTCTTCCAGTGATGTAAAAACCCTTTTTGAGGCTGCGATAGAGGAGTTCGGGAAAATAGACATTCTCATTAATAACGCAGGAGCCCTGGTAAAAAGGATGCCATTTGCAGAACTTCAGGAAGAAGTTTGGGATCAGACTTACAACCTTAACGTAAAATCTGTTTTTCTCTGCTCTAAAGAGGCTTATCCAATTATGAAGCAGAATGGCGGGGGCAGCATTATTAATATTACCTCCATCGCGGCCAGGAATGGCGGAGGCCCCGGTGCTCTTCATTATTCCTCTGCAAAAGGAGCTGTTTTGACACTTACTAAAGGTATGGCAAAAGAATTTCTCCCTGCAGGAATCAGAGTGAATGCCATAAGCCCAGGTGTAATCAATACCCCTTTCCAGGATAAGTTTACTCCAGCGGAGATTCGTGAAGGCTTTTTAAAAGGCATCCCAATGGGGAGAGAAGGATTGCCTGCAGAAATTGTGGGTACTGCCTTGTTCCTCGCCTCGGACTTTGCCAGCTACATATGTGGTGAAACTATTGAAGTAAATGGTGGACAGTTGATGGATTAATTCTAACTATGGAATACTGAATCATTAACAGAATGAAATATATATTAATAATTTACACAAGTGATAGTGTATGGTTTTTTTATTTGTAAATTTAATATTTCAAAATAACAATATTCATTTTCACACATCTCCCTGCTTAACAAAAGAAATCCAGCGGCATATTAAGCTGGATTCTTTTGCGAGATTTTAAAAACTGAAGCTACTGATTTTAGGATCCGAAACTGTACTTGAGACCCGTTCCGATATCCCAAATTTTTTCACCATTTTGACCAGTGGCCCTCCACTGGTTTTTATATGTAAAACGCTCTATTTACCTGTATTATGAAACAACGATTTTATTTTTTTCAATCCTTTAATATAAACAATAAGGAAAAAAGCGTAAATCTATCCCCTTCACGCTTCTCACCTTTTTATTTTGTCTCTTGTATAAGACAAGAGCACCGCGCCTATGCTTTCTAAGATAATAATGGAATCCTTTTTTGATATTTTTCTACCAGGCTAGTGTTGTGTGCATCAGCTCCGTCGATGTTTCCGCTCAGGAAGATTGGAGGTTCGAAGCCTTTGTCAGCCATGATTTTGATTGATTCTGCAAGGATGGCGTTAAGAATCGCCGCCCCAATGACTGTTGAAGTGGGGGCAAAGGGTACTTTTACTTTCTCATGGGCAAGGATGGCGTCCCCTGGCACTGAGTGGTTATTGATCACTAGATCAACAGAATTGAACAAGTGCTTGCCGCTTGTATGGCGGGATGGCTGGCTTTGGGAGTATTCCAGTGATGTCAGGCCAATTGTAAAGGCTCCATTTTCTTTCGCCCCTTGTGCGACGTCAACCGGTACCGGATTGCGGCCTGACGTGGACAATACAAACACGACATCTTCCTGACGAATATCCTGTTCCTTCATAAATCCTTCAGCATAACCGTTTTGACGTTCAAGCCGGGATGATCTCAACGCACCTTCATGAAGCATCAATGGTTCAACCAGGATAGGCCTGATTGGCACAAGACCGCCAGCACGGTAAAAAACTTCCTCGGTCAAGATATGGGAATGCCCGCAGCCGAACAACTGGATGATACCGCCGTTCATAATAGCTTCGGCGACTTTCCCTGCTGCCTTCTCCATCGCATCTTGCTCAGATTCCATAACTTCTTCAAGCAGTAAATGGATCTTTTCGAAATAATTATTAAGCACTAAAACTCCCCCCTTACCCGGTCTAGTATCCTGATGACTTCCTCCGGAATGGTCCTGCCGGTTTCTTTGTCAATTGTCGACCCGAAAATATGCGGCATAAATACCGGGATGCCCGTATCCTTGACCGCATTGACGATTTCCTTGATATTATCGGCAGTGATTCCCCCGGCAGGCTCGATTGCAGTGATTCCCTTCTCTGCAGCTGCCTTACACAGATAAACCAGTTCATCCAGATGCTGGATTCCTTTTAACGGCATAAACTTGATGGATTCAATCTGCATTGCCGATGCAAGGTCCAGCAAGTCTTCAACAGTCATTTCAAGTCCAGTAGCAAGCTTGACTGTTCCGGGCTTGCCGCTTGGAGAAACAAGGGCGTTAACGGTCTGGTCCTGCCCAAGAGCCTTTAAATATCCTCTTGAATAGCTGGATTTATCAAATGGCTGGTTGATATGGCCTGGGCAGGAGCCAGCAGCAATCGCAAGGACCTTATCCCAATTCGCCGGATTGCCGTTGTCGCCAAGCCCTACTGAAACAACCGGGGCAGCTTCCTTCAGCTCATTTACTTTTGCAATCCCGTCCTCGATTTTCTCAAAATCAGAAGCCACAATTCCAGGAACTACATAGCCTTCTCCAGCTTCCACAATTTCTGCTGCATTTTCCTTGTCTTTTGCCAAAAAATTAAATAAAAGAAAGTCGTCTATTTTTTTTAGTTTACTTAAGTCCATTTTTTGCACCCTCAATCAGCTTGATCATATTTTCGATAGCTACTTCGATGATTTTCTCGCCTTTTTCCGCTGTCGCTGCCTTCGCATCACCAAGTACTGCTGTCTTGGTGAATTCCTCCCAAGGTGTCGGCGTGATATCTGCACTTGGCGGGATGGTCGGAATATCGGTGATGGCTCGTGACATATCGACGTACTCAGGTGCCAAATACAACATATAGGAAGTTTCGATTTCGCAGGCATGAAAGTAAGTGGAATGGGCTGACTTACCATCTCGAACTTCTTCAGTGATTTGCTTCACTCCCGGATAAAATAAATACAAAACACGAAGATCCGGATATTCACTATATAATTTGCGGGCCGCTTCCTTCATGGCGACAGCATTGCCAAGATGGCCGTTAATCATGACGAACAGCTTGAAACCCTGCTCGTACAGACTGGTTCCGATATCGAACAGAAAGTTGATCAGCGATTCATTGCTGATATTGATGCTTCCGGGAAAGTTCTTCAGGCTCCATACCTGCCCATAAGGCAATGTAGGCAGGACAAACGCCCCTGTCTTTTTGGCAACCCTTTCGGATAGCCGCTCAGCCAAAAAGTTATCTGTTCCCAATGGCAGGTGGGGGCCATGCGCCTCCACTGCCCCAATCGGCAAAATCACAATCTGGCTTTTCTCGATTTTTTCTTTCACTTCAAAGGAGTTTTCGTTTTGAAAAATCAATGCTGTTCCCTCCCAATTCTGCTGGAATAAAAAGACGGCTGGATTGTAAGTTCGCCAGCCGCCTTTATAGCTTTGAAAACGCTTGTCTGGCTTTTGTTTTTAGCTGTGTTAAGGATACTGGTTATACAATTGATTGGGCATTTGATTCTTGCACAAGCAGCAGGGTAAGATGTGACCCCGCAGAAGCCGATTAGGCGGCTCAACCGCCCTAGGGAAGCAAATGCCTGAATCAGAAATCAACCGCATGTTTAACCTAGCCTATTTTTTAAAAGTAAAGCATCGAGCCGGATTCTCAACAAAGAACTTATGGATTAGAGCCTCTCCATCAAACCCCTGCCGATTTGCATCGTCAATGAACCGCGGTACCCATTTTGCGATGATATATTCAAGCCCAAGACCGTAATCATAGTGTTTGTAATAGGTTTTACGGGCTGTATCACCGCTGACAAGGATTTGGTTTTCATAGCCTTTTTTGACAAGGTCAAGGATGGAGGAGATGCGTGTGCTTTCGGGCGCATATTTGATTTTGGCAATGCCGTCAAAACTGAGGTAGGCACCTGTTGAAGCGATCTTCTCGTGGTAATATGGATCAGGATTTCGGTCCATATGACCAAAACTCATGAAATTCAAGTCGACGCCTTCCGATTTTAAAAGTTCGATTTGCTCTAGACCCATCGTCCCAGCTTCTGTGTGAGAATGAAGGGGTGCTTTTGTTTCATGGTGGGCACGGGCAACGGCACGCAGAGTTTTTTCCTCGAGCGGCGTGATGCGTTTATAACCTGTCCCAAATTTCACCTGGCCCGCTTTGAAAGGAGTGCCCTCCAAGCCTTCTTCAACTTCCCTGATGACTACATCAGTCAGTTGGTTGATGGTGGCACGGTCAATCCACTCATAATAAGTTTTATAATCACCGATGATTGGCTTTAGCTCGTCTTTGATTTTTGCATCCCATAAAAAGCTTTTGTTGAAACCGGCGGTCCCGACGATATGGATATCGAGTTCTTCGGAAATTTCCTTTACTGCCTGAACGTCGCGGCCATAGTCGATCGCCGTGGCATCCACAATTGATTTCCCGCCATGGTTTTTAAAATCCTCAACATCTTTTTTGGATTTTTCCTTATCATCAAGAAGAAGATCGCCTTCTCCCTTCTCCTGCCAAAAAGCGGGGCGGCAGACAATGTGTTCGTGAGAGTAAGTGAAGCCCAGGTCGGTTGGGGCAATATCCCCCCGTAACGTACGTATGAAGCTCATGTTGATTCCCTCCCTAATGGAATAGGTAAAGGGCATTATTGATGCCCTTTACCCTCAATTAAATCAAGTTTTAAAAGAAAAGCTGAGCCAAGAAGCGGACGATCGGTCCCAGGATGAACATGTCTGAGTCCGCTGCCCACATTGCAGTATCTGGCACTGTGCTTGAGATCAGCATTTTTACCATGATGAATTGTCCCCAGGCTACAACTGTTGAAGTGATGAATCCTCCAAGCAATGCGCCGCGCACACCGCCAGTTGCGTTTCCGAATACCCCGGCAGTCGCACCGTGGAAAAAGAGGACGATCATAGTTGGAACAAAAACGTAGCTTACAGTGCTTCCAAGAACCAGCAGCCAGATAAGAGCCCCGGCAAAGGCTCCAAGGAAGCCAAGAATAACAGCGTTTGGAGCAAATGGGAATACGATAGGGCAATCAAGCGCTGGCTTGGCACCAGGAACAAGCTTTGTTGCAATACCGTTAAATGCAGGTACGATTTCTCCAATGAACATCCTTACACCCAGGAGCACGATGGCAATACCGCCGGCAAAAGTGAAGGACTGGATGATTGAGTAAATGATGAAGTTCTGTTCCCCAGCTTTGGCCATAAGATCAGCTGCGCCCTGGGTATCCTTTGTTGAAAGAATGATTGCGCCAACCAGGAAAAGCAGCCCCATTGTCAATGCTGTAATAACATTTGAATCGCGAAGGAATTCAAGTCCCTTTGGCAGCTTGATTTTTTCTGAATCGTTTTCTTTGTTGCCTGCAATTTTACCGACAAGTGCTGCAAGAAGTGCGACAGATGCAGATGTATGGCCGAGTGCGATATTGTCATTCCCAGTAATTTTACGCATGAACGGCTGCGTCAAGGCCGGCTGAATGGTCCAGTATAGACCCATGATGACAGCAAGGAAAATGACCAGTTTGACAAAAGAAACATCGCCGACCGCATGAACGACAATCCCGGCAAAAATAGTTGTGGTCCAGAACATCATGTGGCCTGTAAGATAGATGAACTTAAATTTAGTAAAACGCGCCAGAAGAACGTTGATCAGGAAGCCGAGTGTCATAGCTAAAGTAACCGCACTTCCGTATTTGGCATTGAAGCCTTCCTGGCCCATGAATTTGCCAAGCGACTCTCCCTGAAGGTTAAACACTTCTTTCCACATTGGTTCAAAAACCATAAGAGCGTTTACAATAACACCTGCGCCAGCACCGATAATCAGGAATCCAATAATAGCTTTAAACGTGCCGCTTATGACCTGGCTTGAGTTTTTCTTTTGCAGCAAAAGCCCGAGCAGGACGATGAAACCAAGCAGAATTGCAGGTGTTCCAAAGACGTTGGTGGCAACCCATTTGATTATTTCCATTCTTTTTTCCCCCTAAAAGAATTTTTTATTGCAAGTTTTCCTGTAAAGCCGTTTTAATTTCGTTCATGTCGAAATAGTTGTTTACGATAATCACTTTCGAGCTAGTTCCTTCAAGTGTCTGAGCAAGCTCATTGCTTGTCACGATATAATCCGGCGACATGCTGGAAGCAGTTGATACATCCGTATTTTCAACGTCCGCAGTGATTCCAAGGTCCCTCAGAACAGTTTCAACATTCATTCGCAAAATAAGGCTCGTTCCTTGTCCAAGTCCGCATACACATAAAATTTTCATTATTCTTTCCCCCCGATTAGTGTTTTAATATCTTTATAGTTTGTTGCTTGTTGCAGTTTTCCCACATTGCTTTGGTCTCCAAGAAGGAGCATTAGCTTTTGCAAAATTTGCAGGTGCTGATCGCTTGTTGAAGCACCAAGGGCAAATACAAAGGTTACAGGATCATTTGCTGCATTGCCGAAAACTACTGGATTCTTCAGGCGGACAAACGAAACAGATGCTTCACTTACTCCATCCTCCGGCCTTGCATGTGGCAGGGCAATTTTGGGAGCGAGTACAAAATATGGCCCATTATTGTGGTACGATTCAATCATTGCATCGACATATCTTTCCTCAACGGCACCCTCCCGCACCAGAAGGCTTCCCGCCGCCCGGATTGCTTCATCGGGAGTCGCCGCTTCCACATCAAGGGCAACCAGACTGGATTCTAAAAACTTCATGATGAAAACCCTTTCTGTTACAATTTTAGTTGTTGATTTTAAAACTAGACCTTATGAGCTGTTAGTAATTCAAAAATATTTTTTGGTGATTCTGAAGCTATTATTTCTTCTATATTTGCCTGATTTCCCAATAGGTCCGTCAGCTCACCGAGTGCCTTTAAATGGGATTCTCCATCGGTAGCTGCAAGAACGAGTATAAGATTGACCGGGTGAGTTCCTTTATCGGAAAAATCGACACTGCTGTCCAGTTTTAAAAGGCTCATGCCAAGCTTATTCACTCCATCTTCCGGGCGTGCATGCGGGATCGCGAATTTTGGCGCGATCACGATATAAGGACCCATTTTAATCAGCGAATCAATCATGGCTTTAATATAATCACGGGTGATAGATCCTTTATTCAAAAGTGGCTCGGCAGCCAGCTTTATAGCGTGCTTCCAATCGCTTGCCCCTTCCCTTATCAAAATGTTTTCAACAGGAAGAATGTCAGCAAGAGAAGGCTTTTCTGCCGTTGCCACTTTCTGGACGGGAGCAGACAAAAACCGTTTCAGCTCCCTTTCAAGCGCATCTCGGTTATGAATGTCGGCATATTGGCCAATCAAGTCAAGCAGGATCTCGGCTGAAGCCCTTTTTTGGTGTGGAGCCGAGTCATCAACCAACGCATTAACCTTTTTTAAAAGTCCCTCTTTTTCAGCATCCGATAAAATCGGAGATACGACAAAAACCGGCTTATCGCTTTTTTCAAGCGGAATGGTCGAGATGATAAAGTCGGCGTCAATCAGGTTTTTTTCATATTCCCGAAGTGAAACGCTTCCATAAATATCAACAGTAGAGAACAGCCCTTCCAGCTGATGCTGCAGCAATTTGGAAGTGCCTAGCCCCTTCGTGCAAACCAGCAACGCAGTTTTTCGTTCTGGAGGCTTAGCGTCAACCCTTCTCATCCAGCCGCCAAAATGAGTGGCAATCAGTGCTACTTCGTTGTCGTTGGCCGAGTTTCCCGCTGCCTCCTCAAGATGGTGGACAACTTTTTTTGTCAGTTGAAAAATAACCTGATACTTGTCCTTGATCAATTCAGCGGAATCACTTTGGTCCTCCAGCCCATATTTCAGCCGGTAGTAGGCAGGTTTTATATGAAGAAGGAGATTCTTTTTGATTTCATTGATATCTTCAAAAAATACACAGGCATATTTTTGAAAATCTGTAACCATGGAATCAGCAACCTGTTCAAGCATAGGTGAGATATTCTCATCCCTGGCTTCGGAAAACTGGACTCTTGAGCTTAGCAAATGCTTGGTCAGATAAAATATTTCATCCTCCGGAAAATGAACTCCAAACAACCTGGAAAGCTTGGCGCCTATTTCCTTTGCCGCTTCGAACTCACTTGCTTCCTTAAGAACTTCTTTTTCAACAGGATCAATTTCAATCCTCTTGCCCTGCGCGAGCCTTCTTCCGAATAAAAGGAGCCTTAAAGAAAGATTCTGCATGAAATCATCCGTAAAAACGACATTCAGTTCCTTTTCCGTTTCTACCAATATTCCGTGAACCGCTTTCAATTTTTCAAAATCAAAAAGGTTCAATTCCTCACGGTTTTGGTTGATAAGCAATGGAATTTGATTAATAATCGTCTGCAGTTTCTGATCCGATAAAACCTGCTGAAGATAAAACACGATTGCCTTTCGTTTATCATCTTCATCTCCAAGGATCAGGTATCCGGACTTTCGATCCGACTTAAGCTCAAGTCCAAACCTGGATAGCTCGTTCTTTAAGCCTTTAACATCTTCCAGCGTGGTGTTTCTGCTGACCCTTGTTTTTCCCATTAAATCCTCTAGAAAAATAGGTGCCTCCCTGGCCATCAAATAAATCGCGATCAGAGCCTTACGCTCATCGGGGGAATATTCATAGTGCCAGACACCAGCAGATGTACCAATCAGTTCTGGAATTTGACTTCTCGCTTCCTCTTCCAAATGGAAGCCGACAGACCTTACATAGTTCACTTCAGGAAGCTTCTGGTCTTTAAGCCACGAATTAATTTTTTCAATATCGTAGTAGACCGTCCTCCGCGAAATCTTGAATTTTTCCGTAAGTTCTTTGATCGGCACATTGGAATCCGCCTGGACTAAATAGGCCAATATGGCATTACTTCGTTGATCCAATGACATTAGCGTTCACCTCCTTAGCCCCGTTAGTTTGCACAATACAGTCTTATTATTGCGTATTCCAATTGTGCAATTTCAGACTCAATTATACTAATCATGGTGCAAAGATGAGCTTATAAAGGTCTCTCGGTTGGCGCAGTAATTTCCACTCCATCCGAAGGTGTTGTTATAAATCTTATTATTCCTTGCTTTAGCAATTGCTTATCTTTACTATACTGTGGGTTCTTTGCAAAAAGTAGACCAAATGCCGCTCGAAGATTTTGTGCAAAATTGGACCTTTTAAAACATGCCACCTGGCAACTTAACACAAATTACAGAAGCATAGGGACATACCCTCGGTACGTCCCCATGCTTCTTAAGAGATAGACTCAAAGAAAAAGGAGTGATGATAAGTAGAAGGACAACTCAAAAGAGGGAAACGACAAAGAGGAAAACAATCATCAAATCTTTCATAAACTGATTATTAAGATAAATACTACCTAAAATATATCGAAAAAGAGAAAACCACCATCAATTTCACTTAATTGAAAATCAGTAAGGATATATAAAAAAATGAGGTCAAAATTCGTAAGAATCCCACCCAAATACAGTTCCTGATCTAATCAGATAATTACACCATCAACCTCCAAACATCAATGAACCTCAACCAAACTATTCCGACCCCGAACGCGACGGCAGAAGAACGAAATCGCTACGCGATGGCCTCCAAGTTTAGTTTAAACAGTTAAAAAGTGCATAAAAAAAAAAGTTTCCTTTCTTATGGTATTGTTTAATCGCCAAACCAAACAAATACAATAGAAAAGAACTTTTCGTCCATGATTATAACACAGAAATATATAACACTAATTCCCTTTCCAGGCCTCCTCCTGCCTTCTGATCTTAATTTCAAAATTAAAATCAGGAGGCACACCATGAATACATATGATCAAAAAGTAAACTTGTACTTTGAACTGAAAAATACTCCCGAGTCTTCAAGAGAGTCCTATGGAAGAAGGATACGTTCATTCACTTCTTTCATGAAGGAACAAGACCATCCCTTTGGCCATGGCTCAAAAGAAAGAAGACAGAGTATCTCTCTGCCTTAAGTGGTAACACATTTAAATTTTTTCTTAATTATTAATATACCTCTAATTCTCCATTCAAAGTACCGCTGTACAGGTATTCTTCACCAATCTTAATACGAATTGTTTCTTTCCCAGTGAAAGGATCCTCCTCATCAACAGTGACAAGAACAGGGACGGATCTTTCGGATTTCTTTAATTTCACAGTTCCTGTAAAGCTAGCCCAGCCTTTATAGGTCTGCAGGAATCCAAGTTCATCAAGTTCAATATGGATATTGTTCTTCTTGTCGATAATTTGAAGTTTAGCTTTTGATTGAGATTGATCAGCATTTTGCTCAACCATAATTTTAATCTTAGGCCCTTGAGTTTTATCATTAACGAGCTGTCCCTTGGCCGAAACTTTGTGAGCTTCATTGAGACTCATTGGACGGCTTGGCATGTCGTAGCTGCGCTTAAGAGCTTTTCCTGCCTGCACACCAGTTACGTCACCGTTCTTTATGGCGAACTGCCCATCGATAATCACATTCTCAATCCCTTCCGCATACTGCTTTGGATTATCAAATGTAGCCTTATCAGTTACTATATTGGGATCAAATACCGTAATATCAGCTGCCATTCCTTCAGCAATAAATCCGCGGTCAACCATTCCTATGATATTGGCAGGAAGGCCTGTCATTTTTTGAACAGCTTCTTCCAAAGATAATAACCCATCTTCTCTTACAATCTTTCCTAGAACCCTAGGCTGAGTTCCATACCTTCTCGGATGAGTGCTGCTTGAAACAGTTGCTCCTCCATCAGAAGCAATGGCGGTCGTAGGGTTTTTAAGTATCCGTTCAAAATCCTCCTGGTGGCCAAAGAAATAGATGGTTCTAATGTTCCCTTCTTGTTCAAGGATCTGCATAGTCGCTTCTCCAGGTGAAACACCTTGTTCTGCGGCTATATCCCCTAACGTTGTTTGCTTAGTCGGAAAGTAGACGTCACCAGCATCTCTTACCCTACTGGCAATGGTCGCGTGGATTTCTTCTTCAATCTGTGTGCGCATGGCAGGATCCGCAAAGCGCTTGAGCATCTCTTCCCGGCCGCCATCCTGAATCCACTGAGGAACAATCGCAGTTAAGCCTGTTTGGCTGGCCAGGTAAGGATACTGGTCGGCCGCTGCAAATGTTCCCCGCTTATTGGCATCCTGTATCATTTTAATCGTTTCCACAGATTTACCCCAGTTGCTCGGCCCCATTACCTTCATATGAGTAATAACCGGGACGATTCCTGCACTTTCACCTATTTCAATCGTTTCAGAGGTTGCTTCGAGAACGTGATAATTTTCATTTCTGATGTGATTTGGAAAATTGGTTCTCCACTTTTCGGCAACACTGACAACATCAATGACTTCCTGTATTTTTGCATAGTTCCCGGGAGCGTAGAATAATCCTGCAGAAATTCCCCAGGCTCCTTTTTGGAGGGCTGTTTCAATCAGTGACTGCATATCGGAAATTTCTTCAGGAGTGGCACGGCGGTCGTCATATCCCACGACTCCTTCCCAAACCGAATTAAATCCAATATAGCTCCCCACATTGATGGCAAGTCCCTTTTCTTCCAGCTCGGACAGATAGGAAAGGTCAACCGGGCCTCCTCCATCCGGGCTTATCATTTCAGTCGTAACCCCTTGGGTTAATGAGCTTTTTGCTGTTGTAAGTACATCTGTATCTGCATGGCTGTGCATATCAATAAATCCTGGAGAAACAATTTTACCCGAAACATTGATTTCATTTTTTCCACTGGCATCATCCAAGTTTCCAATCGATTGAATATACCCATCAGATATTCCAATATCCGCCTTATAGCGTTTGGAACCAGTACCGTCAATAATTGTGCCATCCTGAAGGATTAAATCAAATTCCTGTTTGGTTTTCTCCTTTGATTGGCCGGTTTGAGGGTACCCTACAAATAAAATTCCCACAAGCAAAACAACAGATAATGTTAGAGACAGAATATTTTTGCTTAAACTTTTCACCTTTTAGCCTCCCTAATATTTCAATATCGACCGAAACTGTTCTTTTCGCCTCCTCTCACTCCAATATTTAACAAACTTACATTAACACAGTTTACTAATTTTTCTAATATTTCAGATAATAATTGAGAGTAAATAACTAGGCCTTATATTTCGGTACCCTAATATTTTCCTAATGAGCTAGTAAATTAGTCCACCACACTAATCTTACGTATAAATCTTTGAATTTTGCCAAATAAAAAAGGACTCCTCCAGTCCTTTTTGTATTTTCTTAGTACTCTTCAATATTCCTAACCTCATCTCCATTAAAATCAACTAAAAGTGTCCATTGGAAAATGGATGGTACCATATACCATTCGAATTTGTATTGAAAAGTGTTCATTTTTATCTAGCAAAAACTGTTCACCTTAGTCTAGCAGTTACAGCTTTAGGATAAGCCCTAATATACCAAAAACCAGAACAGAAACATCCCTTCGACCTGGATTTAGAATTAAAACTTTATTTTATCCTCTTATTATCACTTAATATAAAAAAGTTTAATAACCTGACCATCAGCTAACTAATTGAATTCCGAAGGGACATAAGAACCGCCCCTGTGCCCCTCTCCCCCGCTACCTATTTCTCCGTATAACCGATAGATTGGACTTTGTACTCTTCGCTGTAGTCGACTGTGGCGGTGATTTTGTTTTGTTTATCACCTTTTTTGTATCCGTAAAGGAATAGTTCGGTTCCTTCGGTTCTTGTGGTGAATTCATGATCGTCCACGACGATTTCCCATCCCATTTGCTTTTTGAATTCTTCGTTTGCTGCATGAATGGCTTTTTCAAGTATTTCTTCTTGTTTATTTTCGTCCATATTATTGCACCCCTGGAGGATGGATAGTGAAAAAAGCAACACCACCAAAAGATTTTTCATCGCTCGCTCTCCTTACCATTTCAGCCCAGAATTGATTTAAGAATCATACAGGTTATTATTCACCTGCGAATAATCTTATCAAGGGAAATAACTCTGTTCAAATGATTTTCCCCCGTATCCTTTTTTTATTTCCTGTATTCAGTATGGTAAAATTAAGAAAATATTCCGAAACTTGTGGAGGTCATCCATGACGAAGAATGAAGATAAGCTTTATTTATTTTTATCACAGCAGGCCTATTATATTGATCACAAACGATTGCCTAAATTCATCGAATACAACAACAATCAGCAAACTCATAAATGGGAGGTTGTGAACAAGAAGGATTATGTAACGACTGATTCCACTACTGGATTTGATGCATTGGTTGTTAAGAAGAAAGACCAGATTGTCGTTTCGTTCCGCGGAACCCAGGGGGATGATATGCTCGGAGCAGGCATGGCAGATTTAGAAACCGATATTCAATACATCATGATGAAGGATAAAGTACATGAAAAACAGTCCAATCCAAGAGGAGACCGGCTGGATGTTTATTATAATCCGGAGAAAAAAGAATGGTATAAGAAGAACCAGTTCCAGCAAGCGGAACAACTAGTTAAGGATCTCAAAAATACCAACCCTTCTGCGCGGATAACCGTGACTGGCCATTCTTTGGGAGGAGCACTTGCCCAATATTCAGCTGCGATATTCAGCTTAGACGCAGTAACTTACAGTGCACCAAGCGTCATTGATTTACTAGATGAAAAAACAAAGACAAAAGCTTTTGCAGGGGATTTTGATTCCTCCATTGTCAATTACGTCCATCCTAAGGATTCGATTGGAGCAGGCGGGCTAGAACCTTATGACAGACATATTGGTTCCACCTTCTACATAGGCTCAAGATTCAAATATGAAAATATGGACAATGAAGGAAGGCCTTTCAAGAGGTTACTAGAATCAATCGGTACTTATCATGGAATGGAGAATTATAAGTTTGATAAATACGGGAACATCAATAACGCGGTTCTTTACGATGTTCTTGCTGGCGTAGAAGTATCAAGGTCTCCACGCTATGTAAGTGCGGATGGCGGATTGATCCAGGTAACTCCTTCTCATTTGCATGAAGTTGCAGAAAGTGTGGGGAGAGTAAACCGGAGTGTTTTGAATGAGTTACCTGATGTAAAAAGCAAAATTAAAAATAGGTTGATCAATGATGGAGAGCTTTCGCAAACAAGGGAAATTGGCTATGAAGTGTTAAATGAATTAACCAGTATTGCAAACTGGCTCAACGAAGAAACCTCAAAATTCACCCACTTCTTGAAATTTGCAGCAAATGAATATGAAAAGGCGGATAAGCTGGTATGACGAATAATAAAAAGACAGCTCAATATTTAAATGATATCCAGAATCTAAGCGTTGCCGAAAGAGAGCTTGATCATTTCATAGCAACTCTTAGAAGGACCCAACTTAAATATAGGAACAGCATGGAGCGGCTTTATAGTTGGAAGGCGGGCGAAGCGACAGATCGGGTAAGCCAATGGTCAGAGGGTTTCTTTATGGAACTCTCTAAAAGAATTCATCGTTTGGAAGACAAACGGTATGATATAATCCAGACAAGAAAAAGACTTGATT
Source organism: Mesobacillus sp. AQ2 (assembly GCF_030122805.1). Taxonomy (NCBI): domain Bacteria; kingdom Bacillati; phylum Bacillota; class Bacilli; order Caryophanales; family Bacillaceae; genus Mesobacillus; species Mesobacillus sp. AQ2. The sequence goes on from NZ_CP126080.1 coordinate 4,483,300, forward strand.
CACTCATGCGGGCTGAAATTAATTCCGGTCCAAAGTGGTAGGAGGATGGCGATGTTAAGGAAAGGCCTGTTATTGATTTTGGCAATATTAATCTTGCAGGGGTGTAATGATATGTCTACGGAAGAAAAAGAGAAAATCGTAAAGGAAGCTACAGAATCGGCAGTCCAATATTTCAAAGAGCAAAAAGGATGGGACGTAGTAATTAATGAGCATGAATTCACAACCCGTACTAATGGTACGGAGATTTTTCTTTTTGGATACCAGAAGGGAAATAAGGATAACAGGATTCATGCTATGGTGAATTTTTCTGAAGACAAATACGAAGTATCATTAATAGGGTATGATGAAGAATAACCCGGGGGTTCCCGGGTTATTTAAACAGAAGAACTAAAAAGCGCAAAGCCATGGTCTTTAAGCCTCTAACCTTTTATTTCAAGAACCGTCCCTGTGTTTCTTTTTCTAACTTCTAGATTGAGATGGTTCTGCCAACAACTCTTCACTAATCTCTAATAAATACTCACAATTCTCTAATAGTTTAATAATATCCTCCCAGTTTGATTCAACCCCCAATTCATTTGAATGAGCGATTTGGTCTCTCAAGTCTCTTAATTCATCTGATATATCTTTCCACTTACTTTTGGACATCTTAAAGAATGAAAATAAATATTCATCTTTCCTAATTATTTGCATTTTATCACTGATTTGTAAGCACTCTATTAAATTTATATCTTCATTCTTATTCTGCCGCTTGATATATAAATCTTCTGCTTTTTCAAAGCGTTCATAACTAATATACTTTTTCCACTCATCCCCTTCAAACCTCCATTTGATTATTTCTCCTAGATTCATTTCCAAAAGAGTAATATAACCAAAGATCAGAATTCTTACTGGAGGTTTTTGCAAATCAGCAGATGTAATTAGTTTTGTAACTTTATTCTTTTCAAGAACAAATAACCTACTTTTACCTTTTAATATATGTAAAAACTGAATTAGCGGAGTAGTATTAGTGATTATTTCATTTGTATTGAATCGCTTCAAGTAATTCTTAACTTGTCCCTCGTTTAAATCTTCTCTTTCAATATATCCTGCAATTTCATTATCATCTAATACACCAATAACATCATAATTTCTATAGTACATTTCTTTTTTTATTTGCAAAGAGTCACCATTGAGATCACATACTATAAGAGACTCTGCAATACAATCAACCGTAATGCTTGTTTCATAGAGATTTTTTAAGGTATAATACTTATTTCTTGGACTTTCTAACCTTTCCATTAACACTACTCCTTTATGAAAGATCTCACTTCATAAATCATCGAATAGATGGAAGTATATCCATGAAATCTTAGAATGCAAACAAACGACCCTGTGCTGAGGGATAAATACACTAAAGCGAATAAATGGAATTATGATTTTTTCATTATATTATCTAATATAAATCTCCCTATGACTTCTTGTAGCTCTATTCTATTTTTATGAATGGTTTGATGAAAGATTATTTCAGCCAGGAGAATATTATTCGAAAGATTATAACTAATATTAGCAGTAAACCCATCCTTAGAATTGTTAACCGTAATCCAATTTAGAGTAGAGGATTCAAGAGTGAACTTGAGTTTTCTACTAAGATTCTTATCCCTAGTATTGAATCTTAAGTACCCTCTATACTCCCCAGACTTTTCTCCATTCATTAGCAAGATTCCTGAGAGTCTTACATTGGAAGGAATTTCAATAATAGACCCTAATTCTTTATTGTCAACTTTGTTCCATTGTTCTAAGGTTTTATGTATATGATTTCTCAGAATAACTAATCCACTTTCTTTATTTTCATTTAGATATTCTAAACATTGATGTAAATTTCTTATAGAGTTATGCTTGTCTCCGACCCAGATTCCAATTCTTGATTCTTTATATGTTCTAATCATATCTACTTCACTATTTAAAGCCATACATAATCCCCTCTAAATCTTCTTGTTTAATTTTTTTAGCAACCTCTTCGGATACTAGCATACTTCTTAGCAAAGAATCGTCTTTCGGAATAATTAAGTTTAAATTTATAAATATCTCATCAGGCTGTTTATAATCTATCGTTGAAATCAACCCATATCCGTAGTCACGTGATCCAGGAGAATTATACCAATAAACAGCCAACTGTCTAAGTGCATTTAGAAAATCCGAATTTTTGCATTCACCAGGAATAAGAGGAGGTAAATCCGGTCTTAGTGGCGATGAACGTTTCTTAAGTTTAAACTTATCGTTATATGAGTCTATTATTGATGAAGTTTCAACAAACAAATCTGGTGATCGTTTTCCAGATGTTGAAGTTATATGACATACACCCAGGAACTGGGAAGTTGGTTTCAGTGATTCTAAAGCTAAGATTGTAAATACCTCACCAAAGTTTCCCGTAACTGAACTACCCGCGGTTTTTCCTGTTTGCGGTTCATAACTCGGATTAATTGGTGATATCGTTTGATTTAAAGCCCACCAAAGACTTCCTTTTTGTCTATATACAGATAAATGATTTCCTAACTGCAGGACTAAGCTTTCTCCCCATAACGAACCATACATATTTAATTCAAATGTACTTGATTCTATCTTCCACTGACTAATTGGACGAGGTTTAAATGAAGGTGTCCTGCTAAAATTAACTCTTGAATTCCCAATGAAAAGTTTAATAACCAATTTCAATATCAATACTCCTTTTTAAATAATTATAATCTAGTCAAAATTCAGGCCAATTTTATATTCATGACATTAATTTCATCAGTAATATTAAAATCTTAATAAAAAGAACTAAGCGTAACTATAATTCTCCTTTACGCTTCATCTTGTATCGTACTAATTGCTTTTAGCAATTGAAATTCTCTGAACAATAGTATGTCAACGAGTCGAATAACGAAACAATACCTAATTATGTAATTAGACTCAAGAAAGGGACATGAGTACCGCTCTCATGTCCCCTTTCTACATAATTAAGATGGATTCGACTTGCCAATGTTTAGGGCATCTTCGTACTCTATTTTCATTTTTTCTTTCAATGGAGTAATACGAGGGTCAACATCAAAGTCTTTCCAAGTTGCCGGTCTTTTCTTTAATGTTTTCTTCAACCATTTTAAAGCTCGCTTCCAATCTTCACTAGCAATGAAAAGAAAGACTAAATCTGACATAGTTTGATAATTATCAGCATGAACTTGCAGGTCTTTAAGGAAGTATTCCTCGGCTGTATCTAAATCGTTTTTTTCATACCAATGTACATAAGCCATAGTGTTATAAACATTGTAAGTGCTGGGATCGAGTTTAATAATTTCATTTAATAAAAGGATTTTTCTATCGGAGTTTTCTATCCCATATACCGCATTCATTTTTTGAAGGACTTGTTGCTGAATATATAGCCTTTCCCTATATGATTGGTCAAGTTCTTCAATTTTCTTGCTCACTTCCTTCTGTATGAGCTTTGGCAATTCCCTAGTGCTATACCAGCCATACAAAGCAAAAGCTACTCCTCCGAAGGCCCCCACAGAAGCAATTACGGTTAGGAGGTAATTTGCATCAATTTTATTACTGTCTTTAAAAGCAGCAATAATCCCCATGATCATTAATCCCAGTACAAGCATGGTGATTATCCTTTGAACAAATCTCATACGCCTCACTCTCCTTTAACACTTCTGCCAATTGGTTATTAAACATTACCCTACATCATTTATTATAAATGTTGGTACTAAAAAATGTTTAGCAACAATTGGCCTGTATTACGGGGCAGATTTATTTAATGCTTAATAAGCATATATTAAACTAATACCTTTAAAGTATTTATGCTCCCGAAAAGAATACAAGAGCTCTCCCTATTTCCTCTCCTATCCCTCCATCTTCCCATAATCACCCATCATCTGCTCCAACCAATACAATGCCTGGGGATAGTTGGTATAGCTATCATAAGAAATGTTCACCCTTCTTCTTTGATGAGCCAGGTTAGCCAATTCGACTTCTGAAATGTTCGGGTTGGCATTTAAAATCACAAGTTCTACTAATCTCTTCTTTTTATATTCTTCTTTCTGTTCTGAACCGATACGTGTTTTGCCTAGTTGGCCATAGATTTGGTCTCCACGCCCGGCAAGGCTGTAATATATATTTTCACTATCCTGGAAGATTCCCGAAACCTGTGAGTTTTCCCAACTTCCGTGTCTTTTAAATTTCCTTGTATAATAATCTGGCACATCACTCCAGGTATTTACCCGAATGATAGAGATGTTCGGCAGCTGTGAGATAAGTGGATTTTTATCTACCTTAAAGTTTTTATTAGAGAGCCAACTTAACTTTTGACGAAGATTTGCTGATATATAAAGCACCACAGGTTTTTCAATTCCGAAAAGCTCTTGAGTAACATGGTCCATGATAAATGTTTCATCTACATATGACCCTCTCGTTTTAGAATCACAGAGCTTTTTAAAAAGTTTAGCTACTTCGTGGTAGGCATACCAATCTGTAACTCCAGCTGCTTTTATATAGGTATTGTCTCCATCATATTTTGTTAAGAAAAGAAATGATTTCTTATCTAGATAGTCTTGGATAACACCTATTTCTATAATTTTATCAGCTAACGTCTCACCGACTTTTGAAGGCGCATTATATTTCGTGATAGCTTGTTCAACCCCTAGTTTGCTCAATGCATCCAAGAACGCATTTCGATAAGGGTGATTAATGTTGCTCTTAGCCAGAGTTTTAGCTTGAATATTTTCCTTCACAGGATAATTTATAAACTGCACATGTTTGCCTAACTGCAAAAATGCTTTTCGGATAAGCTTAAGTGGATCCTTTTTCTTATATTCAGGATGTTTGTGATAGTCAGGGATAAAGAAAATGTTCATCTCTATAATGTCGTCACTTAAGTATTGGGTTACTTCAGATTGGACTTCAGCTATCTTTTCTTCCTTAGCCCCTTCATAGATTTTGAAAGCTGATTTCATTAATATCGCATTATAGCGAATTGTCATATAGCCATTCAAAAACTTGATTCTAAATGCATTTCCGTCTCTTAATGGATAAATGATCTCCTTATCCTGTTGATCCTCTACTAAAGCAAGGAACTCCTCTTTAAATGACTCGATATATTTTTCATCCGGAACAAAAACATTAAGGCTAACTTCCTGATTTTTAAGCATTGCTGGCAATAACATCTTCGAGAAATGAACCTGTTTAGATTTACCCTTCCCCAGTACTTTAGCACCTTTACTACTAATAATTCTATGCCCGTCGACAGGCTCAATTCCTTCTACAACCTCAGCTGCACGTTCATAGAAATTCCGCTCTTCTTCGAGAGTAACTCCATTCCCTGTCATCTTAAACTTCCAATGGTTTACCCACCAGGAAATTGTCGCATTTGCAACCGGAAAGCCTATAAATAACCCATCCTCTTTCATACCATTTTGGATATAGGTAACCGTGCTGTCCAATACATCCCGAATAGAAGTACCAAAGTCCTCCATCCGTTCTTTATGAACAGAAGGGATTACATAATCGATTCCTTCGTCAGAACCCTGCTTTGCTCTTAAAGTAGTCGAGATTATACTCGATCCTCCATCTTTTTTAAAGTTCCCCATATACAAAGAAACATTATTCTTAAAGCTTTTGTAGTCAGTAGGTTCAGAATAGGAAATCCACTGTCTTACAGATGTCTTTAGCTGCAAATATAAATGGTCATCATTGGAGATAGGTTCATAAAGGCTAAAAGACAAAACAAAGGAACAATATCCCCCATCAATTTCAATTGGGCGCGATACTGCACTGTGCTCCAATCCACCACCAGAAGCATGCGAGAAATACAACACCTCTTCGATTACATCAAAAGTTTTTAGCTTTTCTTCACCAATATACTTATAAACCTCCAAGGTTACATTAAGCGGCACCTTGCAAAGCTGTGAAGTGAAATATCCATTCAGTATCGCCATTTTGTATGGCTTGTGTATCACTTCCGATAAATGCATAACCTTCACAACAGGGTCAATTACAAATGAGTTCACCACTGATAGGTCAAGGTACCATTTGTGTAGTCTGTTATATTCTTTCAAAAGCTTAACAAAAGACAGTGAAATATCTTTTAACATTGCCGGTTTTGAATCGTATTCCTCCTTGTTTATAAAAAGGAATGGTTCATCTCCATAGTATGATGGCTCCGCCAAATAACAGGTATAAATCTCTGGATATTCCATCTCAATATCTTTTATTAAATCTCTGATCGGATTCTTTCTATGATTCCTAAAATAAATTGCCCTTGTCATCTCTTTCCACTTATCGGGCATATAAAATGCTACTACAACCGCTTGTTCCAGGTGATTTTTATCTATTTTATAACGTAAAGGCTGCAGGTAGTCCTTGATTCCTTCATTTTGTAGTCGGTCCTCGAATACAGATGAAAAATCTTCCATTACTTTATTCATAAATAAGTCTCCTCCCTTTCAGTTATTAAGGCCTTTCCTCTAACAGCTTCCTTCAATGGGGAAAATAGCAGGTCCATCAAGAAGTCACTTTCATTCATCAAAAGATGTTCCATCATCGATAGCATACTGCTATTAAATCTTTCTTCATTTGGTTCAGCCACCATTCCATTTGTAGCCTTTTCAGCGGTAGACGGTGCAAAGGCTGCATCAACAAGATACACTTGAAGATCTGTTCCGCCCCGCAGTCCTCGACCCATGGTTTGATACATTAATGTAAGCATATTTAATGTGATGACCTTCTTGTTCTCATCTGTAAGGCTATTCCAATAACCTCTCTTATTCATTAACTTGCTGTATAGCCCTCGAACTTTCCCCTCAACCTTATACCAATATTTATAGAGCGGCTCATCCATTGAAATTGCTTTATCTGAATCTTCAAGGTAACCTTCAAATGAAGAATGCAACTGATGGACTACTTCGCTAAAATTATCCGGTGTAGGGTAAGGTCTTACTAAAAAGTACATCGTCCCTATGAGAGAGCTCTTGCTTAATACTCCTTGCAGAATATTCAGTCCTCTACCGACAGAATTAGCTACGAAAACAAATACATCAACCGGTTCAGCATAAAGGTTCTCAAGATCGTTCTTGCGGATATGAAATCCTTCCTCAAATTCAATCCTTGCACCTTTTGCATACTTTCCGGTTTGATACTGCACACGAACATTATAGGAGGTTTGTTCCCTTAGGGTCCGTCCCAATACCTCAGCCACTTCAAATGAAAAAACAGGGAATGCTATGATTCTCTGTTTACCTTTCTGCTGTTCTGCCTGAGGAAGATGGCTATACTCTTCAGCCATCCGAATAAAATCATCCTCAAATTTTCCGGAGCTTACAAAGTAATCCACAATCTTCTTCAACGCGTTTTCTTTCTTAAAAATATCATCTTTGCCTGAGACTTTAATAATTGAAAAGTCCTTGTCCTTCACTGGGCAAAAATCTAACTGAATCTTTTGTTCCTTTTGACTCCTATTCGATAATAGCCATTTTGGCTTAATCTTTGTATGATAGACGCTCGATCCTGGAACATAGCTTGTCGCTGATAAAAGCAGCATCGCTGGCTTCTCCACAGGCTCAATATGCAGGAAGGTATCCTGCATTCTCGAAAGTAAATTACGACCAACTCCAAAGTAATACAACATTTTCAGCTTATCATTCTTTTCATCTTCTGATGAGAACCTATAAGCGACAACATCATTTAGCAAAGGAGCAGAATAATAAGGCTCACTTTTCACTTGAACCATATTTGAGAACGATCCAATCAGGTCCTTGTTTTCCTCTTCCAGAAGCATCATAAAAGTTTGATATTCATTAATCAAGAAGCGATTATTACGATCAAAAATTGAGAAGGCCAGCAACAGATCCAATCTTTCTTTAATTACGGATGAGAAATCTTTACCATAATAGGCATCCTTCTTAAATACGATATGATACTCATCTTGCAATTCAGCCAGAAGATCAACTATTATCCGGTCTCTTAGTTCACTCGGGTCTTCATCCCCAAACTCAGTTGTCACTCTAGGCATATAGTATTCTGTTAAATCTTCATATAGGAGTCGTAGTGTCGGGGATAACTCTCTTTTCTTTGCAGAGCTCAGATTTAAGAAATCAACTAGAAAATGCTCCAGATCATTTACATTCGAACACTCCTGTATAAATTCATAAGTGAAGCTAGAGACAAGTAAATCCATTGTAAAAGTTTTATTCTTTAGCTGATCTCTGATGACTGGCTGTGGAAATAACTGCGAATACAGATACCTGCCTAGCCGCTGTGAAATGGAGATGGCATCAGCGTAATTCCCGACAAATCCAGACATACCTGACTTCTTAATTTCAGTCACAACATTGTACATATAATCAAGGAAGTTTATTCTTTTTTCTGTCTTATCGGTGACTAGATTCAGTTCCTGGATTAAAGCATTATCAAAGCGTTGTTGCGCTAAATCGTACTCATCGACAATGATTAAATCTGACCTTAGCCACCCAAGAGTGAAGTAGTTACGCTCAAATAGGTCTGCATGATATGGGACTTTGGATAACAAGAGTGCATCATAATTACCAATCCAAACATCGGCTTCTGCCAGTAATCTATATTTCTCAAAATCCCCATTAAAAGAATAGTCAGGAGCAATAAATTCAGCTACTCCGTCTCCTAAATCCATTTCGATCATCTGATTCCGCGGCTTGCGGGTATGTTCGAAGTGTTGTTTCAAATACTCATGCGTATAATTAAAGTCAGATAGAATTTTAAATTGTTCTTCGTGTCCTGCAAAAAAGGTAAGCAGATCAGATGCTTTATCAGCATATGATGCAGCATAATCTTCCCGGTGGCGCTGAATACTGCTATCGCCCAAAAACACAGCAGCTTTTATCCCTAATTCTTTCAATTCGTTCATTAACTTAAAGCACTTTAAAACATCATTTTCTAGTATTAAGACCTTCTTGCCATGTTGTGTCACATTCTTTGTCACCAGCTTCGTTAATATGGATTTTCCTGCTCCAAGCCTGCCAATGACATGGGTGAGTTCATCCAATTTGAAATCAGCTGGTAACAAGCCTGATGATCTATAATCTATCTTTTTGAGTTCTATATTATTATAGAGATCAATCCATTTAGAATCTCCTGATTCAACCGCTAACTGTTCCGCAGTCTCCTTTAGTCTCAGGATGGCATTCAAATCCTGAAGGGATTTTTTCTTTTTGATTACTTTTTCAATATGGTCTGTTATTAAAAAATGATGCTTGTCTTTGAACATATAATCAGGATATACGTCTCTTAATTTTTTGCTTACCGGTTCCATCCCTTTGTTTTTTATGATATCTTCTGATTGGTTTGGTTTCAGCACCATTTTGCTGTCTTTATGCACATCAAGGGCAAATGGGTGATACCGAATCATCAGTTGGAGGTTTCGTCTATCATCAATGATATTCTTAAAGAGAGTCCGGACACTTTTATCATCCCTGATACACGATGGATTTCTGGTGACCCATTCTACCCCATCTTCACCTTTATAGCCATCGAACATTCTTACTTGCGGGTTGATTTGCAAGTAGTTTCTCCATAAAGAATTGATTCCTTTTCTACTATAAAAAGGCTGCATAAGAAACGTGACTCTCTTTAGGTAAAATCGATCAATATCATAGTTCCTGAAATACTCCGGATGATTTTGTGGGATCAGGTGAAGATTCTGGAATGGATACAGTCTATCAACATGTTTCTGCAGCCATTCAAACAAAATTTCACCGTAATATAAAAACATTTCAAGATAGAGAAATGAATCAACATTCCCGGGGATAATTTCTGCTAAATCCTTTCTCAACTTAGATAGCTCGCCTCTTTGCGGGGATTCATCCAGCAAGGAAGGGTTAAAGGAAACAGAAATACTTTCATCCAGTTTTATATCCGTGCTTCTTAGATTTTGAAATGACCTACGCTTCATTTTTTAACCTCCCAAGAACATCTTCTATTTCTGCTATCAGTTGCTTTTGATTGACAAATTTCAGCGTTTTCCCAGTTACCTTAAAAAAGGTATCTTTATTTACCTGATCTCTTAATACTCTTAAATAGTCACTGCCTTTCATTCTGTACTTTGGAATATGAACATACTCCAAATTAAAATAGTTCCCTATTCGCTCATTGATGTGACGAGCAAGCCTTTCAGGTTCCCGATAATCTTTTACATCAATTAAAATTCTTTTCTTCCCAGCAAGTATCTCAATATCTCCATCACGTTCTAGGTTTGGAAATAAATTGACTGAAATGCTTTCATTTTCAAATAGTTTTTTTAGTATTGTATAAATCCTAAACTCTTCTATTCCAGGCAATACATTAAAATAAGCAATTCCATCAAGAGGGATATAGGCTACCTCGCCTTGTTTCAATAAGAACGTCTCCCTTTCCTGGCGGTTTTTCGTGTGATCATGGAAACAAACATGATTGTTGTAACAGACATTTTTAGACTTCATTGGCATTTTGCAATAATTGCAGATCTCGAATTTGAGAGGTCCATTGATCTTTCGATATAACCCACGGATGATTTCTTCATCTGACAGGGAAATTCCATACAAATCAGCCAGCTCAATAAAGTGCAATTCTAGTTCATTTTCTAAGAGGATATTGAGAGCTGGTTCATACTGAAAATTCCCATTCTGGAAGAAACCTTTGTTATATAACTTAACGCGAACAGCAGTGTAAACATTCTGATATTTCTCTCTATCAATTTGGCTTCTACAATGATCAAGAAAGTCTTTCATCTGATACTGTTGTCTCTGCAAGGGGTCAATTTTTGATTGTTTGTAGTCCATATAGAAATCAGTCGCAAGTTCCGACAGGCAACCATCGGTAAATAAGGTTGTGTCGAATAGGTCATTAAAAAGGGGATTTTGACTATCAGAGGTGTGAAAAATATCTTTCAGTCGCTTTTTTTTTAGTATATAAAAGAAATCAATCAAATTTAGAGGGACTGTTTCCTTATAGTTAAGCACCAACTCTCTATGTAATGAATAAACAGCCACAGGCACTTCTTTTTTATCCATAAAATCCATATAATTATCAATCACTTGATAAATCAAGTCTTCTAATGATTTATCAATCTTCAAAGTATCGATCGCTGGCATGATACATCCCCTGTCTTATTGTATTTTTTCTTTCCCAATCTTCAATAAAAAATCGCTGGTGAAAACTTAAAATCGAACGAGAAATGACCTATAGAAAACAAAAATTCATCCTATACTTAACATCCTAGATGTATTGGATTCTGCCTTAAAAAGACCACCTTACCAACCCATAAAAATTTTCTCTGTAAACAAACGAAGTGGTACGCGAACGCGTACCACTTCGTTTGTCCAAAGATGTTAGTTTTGGCTTATAGTCATTAGGAATGGGTGTAAGCTATGGCAAAAAACAGGTGAAAATCAATTTGAATAGGCTGCTGAGTGATCATGGAATCTCATTAAGAGAATTATCGAGATTAGCAGACATTCGCCATGCAACACTAAGTGAATTGGCCAACAATAAGAGAAAAAGCATCCATTTTGACCACATCAAACGAATTAGCGAAGCACTGAACATCACAGATATCCGTAAAATCATCGAGATTGTTACCATAGAAGATGAACATTAAATATCCACACTAAAACACAAAGGTGATTATAATGATAGCATCCGACTACCTCTCCTGGGATGTAATTCAATTCATAAACGAATACGGTGACGAAATAGAAATGGATATCATCCATTATCCACACGAATATCAAATCACCGTCAATATCTGCGACGAACAACGACCATACAGAGATATAACCGCCACAGCCACACACCCCAGAAGCAAAAAACAAGCAGCCAAAAAAGCAATGATTCAACTATACAAACAAGCCTATCCAGAATTATTCAACGGAAACAAATGGTAATTAAGGGACACAACATCCCAACAGAAATATTTCGAAACCTGAAAGGACATGGAATCCGTCCCCATATCCCTTCTGCTCACCGTGCCTTTTTTCGAATAAAACTTCCGTTTGTCCGCTTTAGAACATCCATCCTAAAAATCATCCTAATACCACTAATTTTCAAATAAGTCTGATATCGAAAGTTGTTGAATTGTTTCATAATCTGCTTTTTTCTTTTCGTCAATTGCTTTTAATTCCTTAGGCATTTTAAATATAGTTCTTTCAATTTCTCTACCATAAAACATGAAATAAGGGATGTCAGGGGGGTTTAGTATATATTCTTTATTAGATTCCAGAGTCTTTATCTCATCTCTTAGCTCCATTAACAGGCGTCCTAACGCATTGGTTCCGATTAATAAGTTTATATCAACTGGTTTTGCTCCCCAGAAATCATCTTTATTCGACTCTTCAACAATAGGTAAATCTTCTGTACTCAACAGTAATGTAGAGAATTTATCCCAATTATTAAAGAGCTTTACTCTAAGGCACCATCGCATAACTTTTAGACGTACATCATCCCAGTCAGGTCTACTATTCTCTTTATACTTTTTACTTTTCATTTTTGCCGTCATTGGACTTTTTTGAAAAACAATCTCTTTCTGAGCGTCAGGAATATGCGGATACCTACATGCTTGATATAAAGCTTCTGAAGATAATATACGAATCCCATTCAAATAAATGAGATAACCGCCTGCCATATTTGAAAGTCCGCCGAAGTCTTCTTTAGTTTTTCTAAAGACAATAGATTTATCTCTGTAGTATTTTCTAATTTCTCGTTTTTCCATACTTCTACCTCTAACTATAAATTATTAGTGGTTCTAGGGAATAGTGGGTACCACTGATTTATTGGGTATTGTTTGTTAGGATCCCCCCACCACAATACAATAGGGCAATTATTGGCAATATTTCTGTAGGTTATAAAAAATGAACCGAAACCTAATGTATTATGATAGTCGTAGCCCATAGGCTTCATAGATTGATTAGGTTCATTTATTAAATTAAATATAAATACACCTTTTTCAAGAAAGGTTTTTTCTAGAATTGACCTTTTTTCTATAGATGAAAACATCCCTGTTTGATAGGCTATATTAGATTCTCTTAATATAGGAATATTATTTCTTTGTTTTTCAGTTCGTTTTTCGTCTATATACTCAATAAAGTCTAATACCTCTTGACTATAACTATTTGCAATTGAGGGCCAAAAAAAATCATGATTATCACTAAATATATTATTACTGAATTCCTTATACTTCCAAAAGCATACCTTTATATACTTTTGGGCACATATTGCTTCAATCATATTTTTGCGATACTCAAAATTATTTTTATACCATGCAAAGTACAAAATGTATAAAGTTGTATTAGGTTTAGCAATATTTATCCAATTTTCTATATCTCTATATAATCTATTACCAGTATACATACAATCATCCAAGTAGATATATCTCTGAGTTTCTAAGGGTTCGTATTCATATATACTAAAATTGTACCTATCCTTAATGATTTCATCCATTAAATCTAATAATTCATTTTGGCTTCCTCCTCTACCTTGGATATTTAAAAGCTTGATTTTATGTCTATTTTGAAAGAAGTTATCAGTAAATATTTCTGGTATATTGATGTATCCTTCGAGTAGAGTATAGGCTTTAGACCTAGATATATAGTTATTTTTAAGTAAATGTTCTATTTCGCTTAAAATTGTTGTTTGACTAGAAGCTTCAAATTGCTCAACCCACCTATTAACATGATCATAACTCATTATTGTACCGTTCTTATAATCCTGTGTGATTTCAACTATTGAGTTAATTAAATTTTCTTTATACCTAACCTCTACTTGCATAGTAATCCTCCTTTAAATAGAACGTATAGGAAACCGCTTTCATATTTGGTTATAAAAAAGAGCCCTCAACGGTAGTTGAGAACTCTTTATGTTTAACTTTTCTTATAATACTCCACATACCAATCCGAAAACTTTTGCAGTCCTTCTTCAATTGAAGTCTCAGGCTTAAACCCAACCGCCTGCTGCAGTCGATCTGTCGATGCATAAGTCGCCGGTACATCTCCTGGTTTGATTGGTTCAAAGACTTTCTCAAACTGAACTTCTCTTCCCAGTGAATTGCTCAATGCCTTCTCCAATGTTTCAATAAAGGTCATCAGTTTCTCTGGGCTGTTATTACCGATGTTATAAACCTTGTGGGCAACGGTATTGACTGGTGGACTGGTAATCAGTCGCTCAATTCCCACTACAATATCATCAATATAGGTAAAGTCACGGTAAAGGTCGTATTCAAAATCGCCGTTATTGAAAATCTTAATTGGCTCTCCAGCAAAGTACTTATCAGTAAAGCCAAAGTAAGCCATGTCAGGTCTTCCAATTGGTCCGTATACTGTAAAGAAGCGGAGACCCGTTGCTGGAATCTTATATAGATGGCTATAAGTATGTGCCATCAATTCATTAGATTTTTTAGTAGACGCGTAAAGTGACACGGGATTATCCACAAAGTCAGTCTCTTCAAACGGAACCTTTTTATTTGCACCGTATACAGAGCTGGAGGATGCATAGACTAAATGGTCAACAGGATTGTGTCTGCATGCCTCAAGAATATTGTAAAAACCAATGACATTACTCTGAATATATACATCTGGATTTTCAATCGAATATCTCACTCCTGCCTGGGCTGCTAGATTTACGACTATATTAGGCTTGTACTTCTCAAAAATTCCATTAATAAAATCTTTATCAGAAATATCACCCTTAACAAACGTAAACCTCTCATATGGTTCAAGCTGTTCCAATCGAGCATATTTCAAATTAACATCATAATAATCATTAACATTATCAATACCAATTACTGTGCAACCTTGATCTAATAGTTTCTTAGATAGATAAAATCCAATAAACCCAGCAGCACCAGTAATCAAATAAACTTTATTAGGATCCAATGACTTCTGATACAAGTTTCTTCGACTCCTTTACGCTTTCACGAGTAGCAGGTGGTCTTCCAATCGAATGGTACTCAACCCCCGCATCTTTCATTTCTTCAACTTTATAAATATTCCTTCCGTCAAATACTAAAGGAGTTCTCATTAGTTCTTTGTAAGCATCTGCTGTTACAGCTTTAACTTCTCCCCACTCAGTGAAAATGAAGCATACATTCGCATCTTTTAAGGCTTCTTCTGCACTATCTACATAAGTTATTCTACCTTGTCCATACTGCCCTTGAGGATAAACATTTGAAAAGTTAGCCGCTCCTATTGGATCAAAAGCATAAATATCAGCACCTTGATCTAATAACAAAGGAACATTCTCAAGTGATGCAGCTTCCCTTAGATCATCCGTTCCAGGTTTAAAAGTCAACCCAAGCACAGCTACCTTAAGACCATTGAAAGTAATAAGCCTCTTACTCGCCTTTTTATATAACATGGTTTTTTGTTCTTTATTAACATCAATTGCCGCTTTAACAGTTTTCAGCTCATATCCATTCTGTTTGGCAATATACTCAAGAGCCTTAGTATCCTTAGGAAAACATGAGCCACCGAATCCAATACCAGCATTTAAAAACTTGCTTCCAATACGGTCATCAAAGCTCATGCCTCTTGCTACATCCTGAATATCCGCACCTACTAATTCACAAAGATTTGCAATGTCGTTCATGTAAGATATTTTAAGTGCAAGGAAATCGTTCGATGCATACTTGATCATTTCAGCAGATCTTCTATTAACTGAAACAGTAGGCAAATGGAATGGCTCATAGATTTTCATTAAGCGTTCTTCAGCCCATTTACTTTCTGTACCGATAATAACTCTCTCTGCATAGAGAGTATCATGGACTGCAGACCCTTGTGCCAAGAACTCCGGGTTAGATGCTACTTCCACTCTTACGTCATTAACTAAGAAATCATTGATAAATTGTTCAACCTTATCGTTTGTTCCGACTGGAACAGTAGATTTTACAACAACAAGACAATCTTTTTCTACAGATTCTGCAATCTGCCTTGCAACAGTTGCAATATATGCTAGATTAGCAGATCCATCGGGTTGTTCTGGAGTACCGACACCAATAAATATTACATCCGCATCCTTGTAGGCTGAATTATAATCTGTTGAATAATCAATTCTTCCTGCTGAGTAATTCTTCTGCATCATCTCTTCTAAACCAGTTTCATAAATAGGGGACATACCGGACTTCATTAATTTTACTTTGTTTTCATCTATATCCACACATATTACTTGATGACCCATTTCCGCAAAACAAACACCGGCCACTAAGCCCACGTATCCTGTACCTGCAACTGCAATTTTAAACAAATTAAACATCTCCTTATTCATAGTATAAAAGTGTATCTAACATGCAAGAAGAATATACAGAAACTAGTAAGATATCATTTTTGCTACTCATTCATTCAAACTTTTTTACCTGTATCTATCCACACACTTGGCAATTTTCCCTGTCAATGTAAATTTCAAAAAAGAGGACAAAGATACGAACATAATATCACCTTAAACCCCTACCTCTTGATTGAATATATTAAATTAAAAAGAAGCATATGGTTGGTCCACTGCTTCCTACAAAAGATAAATTCTATTTTTAAAACCCTATTTAACCCCATTACCAACCCACTAGTAATGATTTGAAATTTTAATTTAAAAACTTTTTTTCACTCATGCTTACTTTGAGATATTTTTTCTTACCGACATTAACAAATATATACAAATGAATATCTAGTTAAAATTTATTTCTTACCTCTTAAAAGTTTTTCAACAATTAACACTGAATATTTCAAAGTATTTAAATTAATCAAACATAATAACAAAACGAAAAATATATTTAATACCAAACTATCAACTAATAGTGAGGCTGCAGCAATTACAACCATTAATACTGTATTAAGGATATAAATTTTGACTTCGAATTTATACCACAATTGTCTTGATATCATTGTTCTAAGCCAGAAAAAAGCTATATATGAGATTCCAGTAGAGATAGAAGCTCCTAGCGCTCCATATTCAGGAACTAAAAAGTAGTTACCTATTAAATTAAGAATTGCTACAATCACTGAAATTAATATATTATAATTTGTTTTTCTCTTAAAAGCTATCCCTAATGAAGTGCACTCTGATATTGTGTACATTAATGGAGAAAAAAGTAGAAATGGCACACTTAAAGCAGCAACAGAATAAGATGCTCCTAATATTTGTATTATTATATCCTTAAATGATATGATTCCAATAAAAATAAGACCCATATAGAACATTGAAAATTGTCCAACTTTTTCAAATCTTTCATTTGAAACATTACTTTCAAACCACCTGTAAGCTGTTGGTATCCAAAAAGTAGCGAATGATTGTTGGAAAATCGCTAAAAACCCTACGATCTTAAATGCAGCTGAATATATACCTAATTCATCATACGTGGACCAACTTTTTAAAGCTAGCCGGTCCATAGAATTAAAAATCCATATAACAATTGAAGCGGGTACCAATGGTAACCCGAAGTCCAGAAGTTTTTTTATTAATACCTTATCTATTGATAAAAAAGCCGTCCAATCTTTCATAGTACTTAAAAATTGAATAAATGTTATTATTAGCAAGCTGAAAAAAGTAGCACTAATAATACCAATAAAAGATCTATCAAAATAAATTAATATTATTAGCAAAAGTAATCCTTCTATGAATTTGTTAAGAATGATAAATGCAGAATATAATATTGCTTTTTCCTGAATTCTAATTTTTAACAAGCTGAATCTATTGATAATCGCTAAAATAAGGGATATTGATAAATAAAAAATTGCTAAAAAATTAATTTCATTAAATAAAATCAATGATAAGTTCTTATAAAAAAGCAAAAAAGTTATACATAAAACCACAGAAAGTGTTAGTGGCAATATTACTGAGTTCGCAAAGACTTTACGCTTTTCAGGATTTGAATGATACTCTCTTAAAAAGGATTGATCCAAACCAAAATAAATAATTAGCGAGCCTAGAGTATAGGTAAGGGTATACATCGATGCTTTCCCGAACTCATTTGGCAAAACAAAATAAGTAGTTATTGGAACGATAATTAATCCTATTAGACCCGCTACAGCCGGCCCTAAGGAAAAGGATACTAGCCTACTCGCAAATCGTTTTAAGCTTTCTTCCACATTATCTAATCTCCCTCTATTTATTAACTTCGTCTAAACCCTCTTATATTAAAACTCCTACTTGTTTTTGTTACTCCAAATCCCTTTGATATGATCTGCGTACAAAGAAATCTTAAAATTCCCCATTGCAAATGCTCTTGATTCCTTTGATATTTCATCCATTCTATTATTATCACTTGTAATCTTGATAGCTTTTATTAGACTGTTCGTCAAATCAATTAAATTTAAACTTGTTAACATACCAAATGGTTCTTTCACTATTCTTTTCGTGTCACCTACCTCTGATGCAATTACAAAATTACCAGATGACACCGCTTCTAGTAATGACTGTGAAGGGTAGTTTTCCAAATCTTGAATTGACAAAAATATTCTTGAAGTTGCAAGAACATTACTTAAATCAATATTTCCTGTCAAATTTACAATATCCTCTAATTTATTCGTCTTAATGTATTCTTCTATATAAGAATACAAAGGTCCACCACCTGCAAAGATAACCTTGTAATCATTACTTCGTATAATAGCTCGGCATTCATTAACTGCTTGTATTGCTAATATAGGGTTTTTTTGTCCAATCAATCGTGATGCAAAAACTATAACCTTAGATTTTTTATTTGAAGGTTTAAATTTCTCTAAATCCGTAAAAGAGTTATTTGGAGAATGTATTTTTATTTCTTTTGAAGAAATCTCCTGTGATATTCTTTTCACATTGTCAACATATAATGGATAAAGACAATCAATTTTATCCACTGAACTTAACAATTCATGAAAAGTTATTTTCTGCAATCTGTTTTTGTATTTCCCTAAACATAAATCATACGAATTTAATGATAAGATAATCTCCTTCTTTTTCTTAAAAAATCTAAAAGTCCTATAAAGAAAAAAAAAGGAACTATTAACAGTAATAAAATGCACTATGTCAATATTTATTTTTAATAATAAAGTTAACACTTTAATATTTCTGCTAGTTTCAAAAATAAATAAATTACTGTTTACTAGATATTCAGATATAAACTTTTTTAAATCGTTTTTTTTTCCTACTAAAATAACATTTATTTTGTAATTAGTATCTTTGCTAAGGTAGTTTATTAATCTGGCAAACCTTCTTTCAGCACCACCATAATTTTTTGTAATTTTAAATATAAAACATATATTTTTCATTCATATTTCCACCATTCTTTGACAACCTTATATCCGTTCTGTCTAATATTTATTAGATCACTAAGAAATCTTTTGCTTGAAAATCTTTGTCTAACTGTTTGACTAGTTTTTTTCATACCAGTTATCCGGTTTTTGTCTTTATCTTCGATTACTTTTATAATCGCTTCGGATATCTTATCAACATTAGCTGATACATACTCACCTAAATAAATATTGTTACTAGACCATTTAAATAGATATTCCGGTCCACCTTCAGCACATGTTACTACCGGTGTTCCTGTCGTTAATGCCTCCAATAAAACATTCCCAAAACTTTCATAGTAACTTGTATTTAATAGCAAATCACTTTTTATTAAACTTTTTTGTATTTCTTCTTTATTTTGAAATCCATGAAAAATAACCGCATCTTGAATGTTATTTTTTTTCGTATACTTAACCAATTTTTTCAGCTCTGGTCCTGACCCAATAATATTATATTTAACATCGTAGCCTTTAGAAATTAGAAATTTAATTACGTCAAGTGCGAGTATATAATTTTTAGTTTTCCTTAAGTAACCTATACTTAATATACAAATCGTTTCATTGTTATCTTTGTCAGCGTAATTAAAAAAACTTTCATCAAATGCATTTGGTAAAAATATCATATTTCTATTATATTTCTTAACATTTTCTATTTCTGTGGGTGTTTGCCTTATTATATAATCATATTTATCTATATAATTAACTGAGGAATATTTACTTTTATTCAAAACTTTATTTAATAAATATTTATTTTCGTGAAGGTGCAAAAAAAACTTACAAGTATTAGAGTATTCTTTAAAACTTTCAACAAAGAATGCGTAGTATAAAGTATTTACATGGACAATCTCAAGGTGTATTTTATTTACGGTTAAGAACTCTTTAATTTCTCTATTAATAATTGAAATGAACTTTTTATCAGTAATATTAAATAATCTAAAAAACTTATATTTTAATGGAAGAATAATTGAAACATCTGTCATTTTCTTATTTAATTGCATTTTGGTTATCATAATTTTAGATTGATTCCTAAAACTAACGTGAAAAAAATAAATATTTTCAATATCGGTAAAAGTATAAGCTGATGAATAGAAATCCAACATCCAAGCATTGGACTTATTCTTATATAATGGTGAATAATGAGAAATACAAGCAATATTCATATTATCCCTCCAACCTATCCATAACCATTTTTGCCCCTCTAACAAAGCTATTTGGCGGTACTGATTTATATACGGTCGTTCCACTGGCTATAATTGATTTTTCACCTATATTAACGTTTGGTAAAATAGTTACATTTGTTCCTAAGAAAACATTATCACCAATAGTGATGCCGCCTTCTTTTTGAATGTTTATTTTTTCACCATTTTTATCATAAAATATTTCATGCCACCTAGTCACAAAGGTAATTTTAGGGGCACAAATTACATTTTTTCCAATAATTATCTTCCCCGTTCCCATTATATAGGAATATGGACCAACCCCAGAATCATTTCCAATTACTAATTTATCAAGCACATGGTATGAGATAATAGTATGGTGACCTATTACAGCATTGGTACCCAAGGTAATTCCGAGTAAACGTTGGAATCTTCTTCGAAAACTTTTTCCTATACTATTATTTCCACCAGGAATCTTTGAGATTATTAGACTGTAAAATATATATAACAACTTTTTCATACAAACCCTCTCCATACCCTCAATAAGAATTTACAAGAAAGACTTTTTAAAGTGCTCATAAATCTTTCTTTTTATTTTTCGATTTTAAAGTTTTTGTTAGAAAAATACTTGAGTAACGCAATAAAAAGTGCCCATAAAAAAACTAGCGCATTATCAGATATCACTCTGCTAACTTGCATAGAAATTAGCGGAAAAATGAGTAAATAATACCTTATAACACCAGCAATAAAATTTTGATTATAGTTATTGATACGAATATCTGCTACCATTACAAGGAAATAATAAAAAATCCAGAATATAAGTCCAAATAAACCAAATTCAACAATAAATTGAAATATTATTGAATGAACATTAGTTGAAAAATAATAATCTGAATTACCCAAGCCAATGCCCAATGGGTTTTTATAAAACGTAACAATTGCGCTTGAATATAAATCAATCCTTGGATCATTTAATAAATTAAACTTAGCACTATTAAAAAATGCATTAAAAAAAGAAAGGTTCGAATTAATATATTTTTTTATCAAAAAAAAGATTATAATCGCTGAACTAATTCCATAAAAAATAGTTTTCCAATTTTTGGCCCGTAGTGTCTGAAAGGACCTCTTATATAAAACCAGTAATGTTGAAATTATAAATACAAATAAAGATAGTTTTGAATCGTTCATAATGAAAATAAAAAGTAGCAAAAACTGGTAGATGATAACATACTTAGTTTTATTTTTTTCTGTAATATTATATCCAAGCAATAATATATAAAGAGTCAGTAAAAAGAATGATAAATTATTCCCATTATAAAAGAATAAATATGCTCGATCAAAACTACTGATATTATTTATTTCATATGGAATTAAATTGTGAAAAAATAGTTTTCCAGATAAAATCTCATACACTGACATTATTCCGAATATCAATAGAATAATATTCCCTTTTTCAAATAATTCATTTATAGTAATTATCTTTATTAATCCACACAAGATGTAATAGTACATAAATACTTGCAGTAAATAAATTAGATACTCAAAATTAAACGCTTGTAAGAATAACATATTTAATAAAACAATAATAAAAATTAAAGAAAAAACAAAAAACTCAATTATTGGAATTTTATATTTCAACAAAAAAAATGTTATAAAACATAAAATAAACAATATCAGATAACTTATTCTTATACTTCCTATACTTGATGGAAGTATTTTAAAAAAAGTGGGACCACGGAAAAGTATGCTAAGAAATAATAGAAAAAAAATCATATTTTTATAGAAAAATCTTTTATAAATAATCATATAACCTCCAAACAAACTATTATATCAACACTTACTTTTTTCTTAAGTCTATTATTGTATTAATGTAAGCATTCACAACAATTTGTCTATCAAATTCCCTTTCAACTTTTTTCCTGCCCGCAAGACCCATCTGTTTTTTAGTGTCGTAGCCTAGTCTTAAAAACATTTCAATCTTTTGTATGAGATCTTTGCTATTCTTTTCTTTTACAATAAAACCATTTACTCCTTCTTCTACTATCTCCCGACAACCACTTCTATCAGTTGTTATAATCGGTCTTCCAGAAGCTGCACTCTCAAGCAAAACATTAGACATGCCTTCTGGATAATAAGTCGGATGTATTGTACAATGTGAAATTTTATGGAATTTTCGAACATCATTTTGCATTCCATGATATTGTATTATTCCCTTGTTTTGCATTTCTATCAGTTTATCTTCGTATGCATCTTCACAAAAGCCTAAGACATGAAATTCTGTATTCGGATATTTTCCCTTAATATATTCAGCAGCATCCAAATACTGTTCAATTCCTTTTTCTTTCATCACACGAGAAATAAATAGAAAATGAACTATGTCATTATCTGGGTATTCTAACAATGAGTATTGAGTCAAGTTAACTCCGGAACCTGGAATTAATCTGTGTTTATTAATAGTAATTTTTTTAGTGAGAAACTCCTCATTCTCTTTATTCTGAAAAAAAACACACTTAGCTTTTTTTAATGATATTTTATAAAAAAATAAAGTAAGCTTTTGTAGTAGCCCACTATTTTCTACTGCAGTCCCTAACCCTGTAATATTTGCTAAATAAGGGACACCACTTAGTCTAGAAGCCAAACCACCATAAACATTAGGTTTTATTGTATATGTTAAAACCACATTAGGCTTAATATTCTTAATGATCTTTTTGTAATTCATTAACAACAGCAGATCAGTTAATGGATTAGTTCCTCTTCTATTAATTGGTGTATTAATAAGCTTGCACCCCAACTCTATAAGTTGTGGAGTTAAATCACCATATGGTAGTGACACATATACTTCGTTTGTCTTGACCAGTTCTTCAATCAGTTCTTTTCTAAACTTGTATAATCCAACATCGTTATTTGCCATTATTAATATTTTTGCCATTATTAATTCTCCTAACCGAAACTTTAATATAAGTCCCAGCTTCTACTATAAATGCTAATTTCCTCTATACTTAATTACTTTAGCAGGAGACCCAACTGCTGTACAATTTGCTGGTAAATCCTTAACAACAACGGCTCCAGCACCAACAATCGTTTTCTCCCCAATAGAAACTCCTTGAATAACCGCTGAACCAGTTCCGATACTAACACATTCCCCTGTCACAACAAACCCTGATATATTAACACCTGGCAGTACAGTTGTGTAGTCCCCAAAATTAGCGTCATGTCCAATTGTACAATCTAAATTAACTATTACATGCTTGCCAATTCTAATGTCTGTAGTTATTATGTTAGATGCACATATAATTGATCCTTCACCAAAAGATACACTATCCGAATAAATTACACTTGGATGAATTAAAATAGGATAAGAGTTTCTACTTTCCATTAACCTTTCAATAGTTTTCTTTTTAGTAATTGGGTCACCAATTGCACATACTACATTAATTTCTTTTGTCTTTAACCATTCTATATCACCTATAACTTTATATCCGTTTACTTCATGCCCTTGTATTTCCTCATTATCATCAACAAAACCAAGTATGTTCCATTCTCTGTTTAATCTATTAAGTTCTTCAATCAACCATGCCACCTCTCTACCAAATCCACCTGCTCCAATTATTACGATATCTTTCATTCACTTTTCCTCCAATCCTCTGTTACCTCTAAAAGGTTCCATCGTTGCTGCTGTTTCTGAGTTAATTCCTTCCCTGACAAAAACCTTCTTTATAGTAGAAAGAATAATTTTCCAGTCTTTTATAAAATTAACATTATCAACATATGTTACATCCAAATTAAACTTATCTTCCCAGCTAATAGCATTCCTACCACTTACCTGAGCTAAGCCAGAAAGACCTGGCTTTACTTCATGCCTTCTCATTTGATACTCATTATATAGAGGGAGATATTGAACCAATAACGGTCTCGGCCCTACAATCGACATATCACCTTTAATAATATTTAAAAGTTCAGGAAGTTCATCAAGCGAGGTAGACCGCAAAAATCTTCCAAACGTCGTTAACCTAACACTGTCTGGAAGTAACTCTCCATTACCATCCCTTTCATCCGTCATTGTTCTAAATTTATACATTATAAATACTTTCTCATTTAACCCTAGCCTTTTTTGTTTAAATAAAACTGGACCACCTAACTTTATTCGAATGAGAATAGCTACTACTAACATAACTGGGCTAAATACTATAATTGCGATAAATGAAAGTATGATATCCATTGGTCGTTTTAAAAAACTTTTATAAATACCGCCTTTAGATTTATTCATTACTCTAACCACAATCCTTTAATAATGGAAACTACTCTTTCCAAATCTTCATGGGTCATTTTCGTATCAGATGGCAAACATACACCATTCTTAAAGAGTTGCTCTGAAACATCAGAACCCACATAATCATACTTCTCAAAGAACGGCTGCAAATGCATCGGCTTCCAAATTGGTCTCGATTCTATATTTTCTTTTTCTAAAGCGTCAATAACATCAATAGGTCTAATCTTTCCTCTTAATGACATTGAACTCAACCAATAGTTTGGTTGATCCCAATCATTTACAGGCATGAATTCAATTCCGTCAAGGTAACCAAGTTCACTCTTATAAAATTCAAAAATATATTTCTTCTTTTCTACTCTCTGATTTAAAATCTTTAGCTGACCACGGCCAATACCAGCAACTACATTACTCATACGATAATTGAACCCTAATTCACTATGCTGATAATGCCTGGCTTGATCTCTGGATTGGGTAGCCCAAAACCTTACTTTAGCCATTCGCTCTTCATTATTAGAAACTAGCATTCCACCACCGGAGGTAGTAATGATTTTATTACCATTAAAAGAAAAGATTCCATAATCACCAAATGTACCAGTGTGTCGCCCCTTATAGTATCCACCTAATGATTCTGCTGCATCTTCAATGACTGAAACATTATGTTTCTTACAAATATCCATAATTTTATCCATATCTGCAGAAAGACCATACAGATGAACAACAATTACAGCTTTTACTTCTGGATATTTTTCAAATGCCTCTTCCAATGCCTTAGGGCACATATTCCAAGTTTCGTAATTACTATCTATAAAAACAGGAATGGCATTTTGATAGATTATCGGATTAGCTGTTGCTGAGAAAGTAAGTGTTGGACAGAAAACAATATCTCCTTCACCCACACCAGCCGCTCTTAATGCTAAATGAATAGCAGCAGTACCAGAAGATAGAGCTGCAGCACCTTTTGAACCAACCTTTGCAGCTAGCTCTTTTTCAAACTCATTTACGTTCTTACCTAGAGGAGCAATCCAGTTAGTATCAAAAGCTTCCTTTACATATTGCATTTCATAACCTTCATCACTCATATGAGGTGATGAAAGGTATATTCTTTCATTTACTTTTGTTGTCTCCATCCCCAGTCTTCCTTCCTCTATTAGGTAAACACTTTAGTTGATTAGGATTTAATTGGAACTTTCATAATACTTCCAACCAACTACTAAACCACTAAAACCATCTTATTCAAACAAACCACATTCCCTTTTTTTCTTATAGGAAATTATCATGAACTCAAACATCAAAAAACACCCCGGTCCAGATCAAACTCAAAATGAACCCGGGTGAATCAATACTGTTTAGCTTTTCTTTAGTCGTTATCTTAGTAACTTTTCTTGTATATCCGATATCTAAAAATATGCATTCAGACAGAACTAAAGCCGAGTTTCTACTATTATATATAGTGTTTATAGTGACAACTTATTTCGCTACCAGGAACATCCTGTTCTTTTTGCGATTGGCGAGATTAATCACATATTCCTTCAACTGAATAGCATTAAAGTTTTCAAACCGCTCCAAAAGAAATCCAATCTCCTCCTCCTGTTCCAAGACAGCCTTCCCGATAAAAATCTTTGGAAAGATGGGAGTTGGATCAACCTCATTCTCATTCAGCAGCTCCTCAAACATCTTCTCTCCAGGACGGAGACCAGAAAAGCAAATTCCAATCTCATCTGTAGAATAGCCGGAAAGGGTTATAAGGTTCTTCGCCAAGTCCACAATCTTAACCGGTTCACCCATATCAAGCACAAAGATTTCCCCGCCACGAGCGAGTGATCCAGCCTGGATCACCAGTCTTGATGCTTCGGGGATCGTCATGAAGTAACGCGTCATATCAGGATGGGTAACGGTAACCGGACCGCCAGTCTTAATCTGCTTCTTGAAAAGCGGAATAACACTGCCTCGGCTGCCAAGCACATTCCCAAATCGAACGGCCACAAACTTTGTTTTGCTTTCCTGATCAAGTTTTTGAATAATCATCTCTGCTATTCGCTTCGTTGACCCCATGACGTTGGTTGGATTTACTGCCTTATCAGTAGAGACAAGCACAAACGTACCAACCCCAAATGTGTCAGCCGCCTCGGCGACATTCTTCGTGCCAAACACATTATTCTTAACGGCTTCTCTCGGGTTATACTCCATTAACGGTACATGCTTATGCGCCGCTGCATGATACACTACATCCGGAGCATGCTCTTCCATAACCTCGAACATCCTTTCTCGATCCTGGACATCCCCGATCACCGGCACAATCTCGATTTGTTTTCCGTACTGGTTCCGCAATTCCATATCAATCAAATAAATGCTGTTTTCTCCATGTCCAACCAGCACCAGCTTCTCCGGTTCAAACTGGCAGATCTGCCGGCAAATCTCCGACCCAATCGATCCGCCTGCACCGGTAACCAGCACAGTTTTTCCAGAAACATAATCTGATATGCCGTCAATATCCAATTGTATCGGCTCACGTCCCAGCAAATCCTCAACCTCGACATCTCGGAAGCTGCTGACGGCTACTTTGCCAATCATGATGTCTTCAATCTTTGGCATGATTTGCGGCTTGATGTTTGTTTTTGTGCATTCTTCGAAGATTCTTGTCAGTTCTTCCTTTTTTAATGACGGAATGGCAATGACTATTTTATCGATATTGTACTTTTCGACGGCTGTGGCGATATCCTTGCTTGTACCTGCTACCGGAATACCAAGGATATGCAGCTTATATTTGTTTGGATCGTCATCAATGAACGCCGCCGGCATTAGTCCTAATTCACGGTTATTCTTCAATTGTCTCGCTACCAGTGTGCCTGCTTGTCCTGCACCAACAATCAGTAACTTTGTCATATTTTTATCTGCCTTCATGAAGCGGTCGCGGGTAATGCGCCACCAGAAACGGCTGCCGCCAATCATCAGGATCAGCAATGTCCATGCGCTGAACAACACACGCCCATACACGTTGTAGTCTACAACGAATTGAAAAAGTGTCACCATCAATACCGAAAGCGTCACCGATTTGGTGATCCCGATCAATTCTCCGATACTGGCGTATTCCCATGCTTTGTTGTAAAGCATGAATAAAGAAGCAAAAAGATGGTGACATATCAAGAGGACGAAGGCGGTCATAAGAATATTTGTGTAACTAAAGGTATCAATCCTTGGATGAAGTGGAATATAACTGATGTAGACTGCAGCAAATACGATCAACGAATCCAGGCCGGCCAATAAAAATAAACGCTTATGGTAGCTCATCCATATCCCCCTATTAATTTGTAAATTAATCATTATTTTCAGATAATAATTTGCCGTAAAAATAAATATCTAATGAAAACACACGTGTCAGGACACATGCTTTCACTAGATATCTATAAGAACATTAATGATTTAAACAAAAGTTGAAAAGCAGCTCGTTTTTCTCTGTTCTTAAAATTGGTAAAAATCGGGCATCTAACCCCCCCTCACACCGCGCTAGTGATAACCGTAGTATCTAAGGTGAGAATTCTCCCCCACAGCACAGCCGAGTGTCTCCATGGGTAACGGGCAGGAGGCATCGCCGGTCAGGTCTTCCTGACAAAAGAGGTATTTTGAATCACGAGGTGTTAGAAGAGTCCAAGGAATTTTTTCTTTTTGACTCGCTGCGGCACTTCTTTGTATACATGGTGATCTTGAACTAGCAGCTCCGCATTTTCTTTAAAGAAATACACCATATCAACACCGTAATGGGTATCAATCTGATCGTAGGCGTGTGCCATATGAAAGGCACGTTTATTTGTGTTGTGTGCATCGGAGGCGATAAAATGAGCCAGGTTGGCCTCGATTAGCTGTTCTGAAAATCCTTTGATTTTTTTTCCGAAAATTCCGCAAATACTTGACGCAGTAATCTGTGAAAATGCGCCTTTTTTGACCAACTGATAAAGAATGTCCGGGCGCTCGATGATTTCCTGGTTCCGTTCCGGATGAACAATGATTGGAATTTTCCCTTCCATCTGCAAATCGTACAATAGCTTATCGGTATATCTCGGCACATGGCCAGCAGGCAGCTCGATGAATATGTATTTCGAATTGTTCAGCGTGCTGACTTCCCCAAGCGTAATTCCACTCATCAGTTCTCCATGAATGGCCGGTTCCTGGCCGGGAAGGATTTTCAAAGGGATCTTCTCCGCTTGCAAGACTTCATTTAGTTCATTCGTCTTTTGGATGATTGCCCGTTTTGTATTTACGTAGCGTCCATTTTTATGATGAGGGGTAGCAATGATTGTGTCGATTCCTTCCCGGACCGCAGCACGTGCCATTTCGATGCTGTCTTCCATGGATTGCGCACCATCGTCTATTCCTGCTAATATATGACAATGTAAATCTATCATCGCGCTCCCCCATTTCCATTATTTTGTAACTTTTATAGGTCTTTTCTTATATTACCATTTATACCCCTAATGGGTAAATGGGGGAATTTTGTCGAATTCTAGTCGAATTACAGTTATTTATTTCCATAATAGTAATAGTAATCTGATTTTTGCAGCTTCTTATGGTTAAGGACCGCCCCCAACAGCTTACTTTTAGCATTTCTCAGCATTTCCTTTGCTTTTGCTGCTTCTTCCATATCCGTCTTTCCGCTGTATACAACCAAAATGGAACCATCACATTTATTCGCAATTACCTGGGCATCCGTCACTGCCATTACAGGTGGTGTATCAAAGATAATGATATCAAAATGCTCCCTTGCTTCTCTTAAGAATAGGTCCATAGCTTTTGACCCAAGCAACTCTGCAGGATTGGGCGGAATTGGCCCGCTTGTAAGAATACTAAGGTTTTCAATGTCCGATTCATCCACTGCCTCGACCAGCTGCATTTGCTTCGATAATACAGATGTCATCCCAAAAGTATTGGTTAAATTGAATGTATAATGAACGGTAGGTTTCCTTAGGTCTGCATCCACCAACAGTACCTGCTTCTCCTGCTGCGCAAATACAACAGCCAGGTTTGCCGCAGTTGTTGACTTCCCTTCCGTTGGTCCAGCGGATGTTACCATGATTGCCTGGATCTCTTCATCCACGGAGGAAAATTCAATATTTGTCCTGATTGTCCGGTACTGCTCGGATATTGGTGATTTAGGATCAAAAAACGTAATAAGCTTCCTTTTCGAATCGGACGCAGCCTTTTTTCTATTTTTTTTAAGAGCCAAAAGACTCACCTCTTGATCTTGTTTTTCTATCTGTACGTCTTCTCTTCATTTCTTCCATTTTTGCATCTTCAATGACTGAAATCACTCCCAGAATAGGAAGCTCCAGATTCTTTTCGACATCCTGCTCATTTTTAACTGTGTTATCCAGATACTCCAGCAAGAAAGCAAGCCCAATCCCTGCCATTAGGCCGACAACCAGTGCGATTGCAATATTTAAAACAGGCTGTGGCTTGATTGGAGATTGGCCATCCGTCACCTGTGCATTTGCCAGGATGCTGATATTGTCTACCTTCATGATGTTTTCTTCTTTAAACACTTCCGCAATCTTGTTCGCAAGAGCTGCTGCACGGTTCGCATCCTCATCTTGCACGGAAATATTCATTACCTGTGAATCTTTTTCGCTGCCAACAGTGATTTTTTCGCTCAGTTGCGCCGAGGTTATATCCAAATCCATTTCGTCAATCACTTTATCCAGGATAGCCGGACTTTTAATGATGACCATATAGGTGTTGATCAACTGAAGGCTTGTCTGAAGTTCAGCTGGGTTATAATTTACCTGATCAGAATTCGACTTATTAACAAGAATTTGTGTCGATGCCTGGTAGATTGGCGTCAAAAAGAAAAAACTGACAATACCACTTACCATAACTGCAGTTAATGTAATTGCCAGGATTAGGAGTAAACGTTTCTTCAGTGTTTCAAATAAATCTTTTAAACTAATAGTCTCTTCCATTTTGCTCCTCCTGAATATGTAAAAAAATGAAAATCCCCGGGTATTATATCATAACAGCTTGTAAAAAATGTTGATTGTTGTCATAATTTTAATTAGTTTGTAATCTTTCCCTATTCTATCACCTTTAACTTATTTTATCTGTATGTTTTTGGGATTTTTTAAAATTGGTATAAATTACATGCATTGATTGAGGGGTGAATATTTGACATTATGAAAAAATTTATTCTCATTTTATTTTCAATTGGTTGCGCCCTGGTGCTGTTCCTTGGCAATCAGCAGTGGAAGGAAAAGGTACAGGTAAAAAGCCGTTCAACAAGTGCAGCGATGACAGAAAGAAACCAGGATAACAATCCTGATGAAGACTCACATAAAAAACTGAGTGCGCTTACAAAAAATTGGCCAGTTAGTGCAAAAGCTTTGTTCAAGGCTGCAGTTCAAGAAGAACGACCATTCAAAGTTATCCTGGCAGGTTCACCCGCATTGGGGAATGACGAATCCGGCTGGGCAGAACTTTTAAAAAATAAGCTGGAAAGTACTTATGGCGATGCCTTAGAAGTTACAGTGAAAAGCTATGCGATGACCTCTCAGGAGTTCATCCAGGAAAAAAAACAAAACGAACTGGCTGCTGAACAGGCAGATCTCGTTCTGCTGGAGCCCTTCATCCTGATGAATAACGGCAAAGTTGCCAATGACCAGGCATCAGATCATTATTCTGTGATCATTGATGCAATCCAATCAGCAAATCCTAATACGGTAGTCATTCTCCAGCCGGCGAATCCGCTCTCAAAAGCAAGATTCTACCCTCTGCAGGTTGATGCGCTTAAAGGGTATGCCGCTGCAAATGGATTGACCTACCTTGACCACTGGCAGGCATGGCCGGAAACAGAGAATGAAAGAATGGAATTATTGGCTGGCGGAGACCCAAACTTCCCGAATGAAGATGGTCATAAACTTTGGGCAGAATACTTAATTGATTATTTCATTGCAGAATAAGAAAATGGTGACTCGAAGCTGAGTCACCATTTTTTATTTCTATACCAGAAGCCCCTGCTTCCTCAAAAAATCTATTGGTTAGTTTATCTAATAATGGCAGCATTGCTTTGGGCATCGCCGTGGCAGAAAAATGCGTTGCTAAGTTTGCTTCGGTATTGATTGCTTTAGGTAGTTTTCTCATCGAATTAGCACCCTTAGGAAGTCTTCAAAACTATCATAAAAGCATGAAGCTATGACACATTAGGAAGGTATTTAATTAAAACAAAAAAGCAAATGGACTGTGCAGCCATTTGCCATCTATTATCTTGCTGAAGAATTCTTCAATTCTATTTTTAATTCATCCATAATACTTTTCACAGTAATTTCTTTTTCATTCATGCCTTTATCATAGGCTTTTTTCAGGATATTGAAAAAGTGTTCCTGACTGAGTCCTGTACCCTCTAAACGCTGTTCCACTACAAGAACCTCCCTGATGATCCAATATCGATATTTTATATAAAACAATCAACAATGTAAATATTTTTCCAGTATGTCACAAAAGTTTAAAATTGTCGTCACACTATTAAAAATTGTGTTATTAATTGTCAGATAAGGTATAAATTAAGAGATTCATATGATAAAATGACCATAGACTATTCGATCAATCCTATAGGAGCTGAAAACAATTTGAAAAAGAAAGCCACTGCATACGCTACTTTTGTCCTTCTTGCCTCGACTGCCTTTGCCGCAAATGCTTCAGCCATGACCTATACTGTTCAAAATGGCGATACACTGTACAGCATTGCTCAGAAAAACAACATCACAGTATCTGAAATCATAAATGCGAATAACTTAACCTCTAATGTAATCTATGTCAACCAAACACTTGAAGTTCCATCGAAACCTGTATACAAAAGCCAAGTTTCCAATTCAAATGCAAACAATACATATACCGTTAAAAAAGGGGATACCCTGATTAAAATTGCCAACACACATAAAGTTTCCCTTGCTGAACTCATGGTTTGGAACCGGATCAGGGGTCACATCATCCAGCCAGGTCAAAAACTTGTCCTACCAAGGGACACTGCACCTGCTGTTATTACCCCTTCACCCTCACCGGTAAACGAGGGTGTTTATATCGTTAAGGCTGGCGATACATTAAGCAAGATCAGCAGCCAATACTCCATGACCGTGCAGCAGCTTAAAACGTTGAACAATCTGAGTTCCGACTTGATTTATGTCGGACAGGCCTTAAAAGTGACCGGTTCAAGCGACACAGCCCTTCCTCCAGCCAATCCGGACAGACCGGCTGTTGTTGATGAGGCATATAAGGTTTTAGGAGTACCATATAAATGGGCCGGGAATACACCGGATGGGTTTGACTGCAGCGGTTTCATTTACTACAGCTTCAATAAGGCAGGCAAACAAATAGGCCGCTATTCCTCAGAAGGTTATTTCAGCCGATCTTATTATATTGACAAACCGCAGCCCGGCGACCTGGTATTCTTTGCGAATACCTACAAGCCTGGGATTTCCCATATGGGCATTTATATCGGAAACAATGAGTTCATCCATGCTGGATCAAATGGAGTAGAAATTACCAATCTGGATAACTCTTATTATAAAAAGCATTTTGACAGTTTTAAACGATTCTATTAATGTCGATTTCTATATACCACTTTCCAGACTTTTAAAACCTTTTAAAAAAACAAGGCGGCTCCCGATTACAGGAGCCGCCTTGCTTTTTGTTTTATCGAATATGTCCATTAAGCTGACTTTCTGCAGTAGTCGAAACGGAACCTGTTCCTCCGACTATATGGATGTTATCAATCTCTGCCTGGTAGCTCTGCAGGAAGCTGTTGACTTTCGCTTCAAGCTTTGCTGATGTAGTCAGCAGGATTGGTCCTCTGTGATAGTTCGCAAGCGGTGCACCTGAAAGGGCATCCGGGAAGATATCCCCGCGAACGACTGTCAGGGTATCCATGCTGATCCCGAAGTTTTCTATTCCAAACTTCGCAACATTAATTGCAACCTCGTAGCGGTCCTTGCCGCCGATTCTTTCAACATAAGCGCCTTGACGCAGCTGCTTGATCTTCGTAACAACGCTGTCCTTCACGGTTGCTGGTCCGCCAACAACGATATAGTTCGTGATTTGCGGATTGTTTTTGATGAATGTCTGAACCGAATCTGTGATTCCGTCCTGCTTTACAAGAAGAATCGGCATTCCTGTTGTACCAGCAATCGTAGATGCAGACAAGGCATCAGGGAATACCATTCCGCTCGCGATGATCGCTGTATCAGAACCGTAACTTGCTGCTACACGTTCTGCTGTATCAGCTGAAACAACAAAGCGGTCTTTTCCGCCAATACGTTCGATATCTGTTACGCCAAGCTTTTTAAGCTGTGCTTCTACGTTTGTAGAAACGGAACCTGTTCCACCAAGGATGATAGCGCGATCAGCACCAAGATTGACTATCTGGTTCTGGATTGCTGCAGGAAGTGAGTTTGTTGCTGTTAACAGTACCGGAGCTCCCTCAACTGCTGCCAGTGGTCCGCCTGAAAGCGCATCAGGGTACATATCACCGCGTGCAATCACCACTGTGCCCGTATTGTAATGCCATTTATTCAATTGTTTGCTTACACCGGCTGACACTTCATAGCGATCCTTGCCAGCGATTCTCGAAATACCAGGAAGAGTGATAAGGTGACTGGAGTACACTGCGTTGCCAGTCGATTCTTCCGCATTCATGTAAAGGCCATTTAAACCTTTCTCAATCTTCACACCCTGGCTGAATGATCCCGGATTCTCATTCTGCTCATAGGCAATATCGTTGCTTTCAATAGTAAGATATTGAGCATCTGTGCTTCCCTTTACCGTAAAGGTTGTAGAGGCACCCTTGGCAAGTCGAATTTCATTGCTGGCTGGTGATGTAACCTGCAATGCAGGCAATGTCAAATCAGGCTGTCCAACGAAATTCCCATTTAGTTCATAACGATAGTCGATTTCTCCATCGCCAAAGTTCGTTACTGCAAGTGAGTAGTTGCCGGCTGGAAGGTTGTAAGAACCATCAGCTTCTGGATAAACCATTTCTCCTGTTGCGTATGTGTAGATAATATAGTCAATATTTTCATGGTTATTTTCAGTGACGGTAAACTTTCCGCCTGCTGACTGGAAATTATATTCGTGTGTGTGATAGTAATCTACTTTGTTAGCATATACTGCCTTTGTAACAGAAGCTAGAGCAGAAAAAGAAGTTTGTTTTTCTGGCTGGTAATCACGATTTTTCAAAGTTGAAACAAGCTGCTGTGCGGCCAATTCTTTTTGATAGTCTGGAACTTCAGGTCCTTCAGCAAGAGTGGCTGGGGTAAAAACTAGTGAGGTTAGAAGAGCCGCTGTTGTGAGAGTTGAATATAACTTTGTAATAGGTTTCATTTTTCCGCTCCTTCAATAAATTGGAAGTATATCCAAAATCCATTTTAATCGGATAATATTGAAATGTAATGAATATTTTGGACTATTAATATAGTACTCTATTTGGTAATTTTTATCCAACTATATTTGAAAGATCTGCAAATCAATTGGTTTGTTCTGCCTCTGCTATTTTTTTCAGAGATATTCCTCGTATTCTAATAAATTCATACATATATTTTTCAAGAAAAATATTGTCAGCAAGTCTTCCAAGCAATCCTAAAGGAGATTTGTACTGAAATATGTCTACCATAAGGGTGCCTTTTTCTGTTTCTGAAAATTGATGAGTATGGGTGAAGGAATGAAAAGCACCTTTCACCATGACATCGACAAATTCATATGGTTTTGTCATTTTGGTCACCTGGGCAGTCAACCGCTGCCTGATTTTAAAATGGACTGCTTCCCAGGTCACCATATCTCCTTCTTCCAACAATCCGTTTGTAACACCGCCGATTGCTTTTTCAAATGTTTTCGAAGCAGTCACCATGTGAATATCCACATTCCTCGCCAGGTCAAAGCAAATTTCAATTGGTGCTTTTATCAATATTTCATGCTTAATGGTTGGCATTATGTGACCTCCTAAAGTAACATCCACAAATTCAATTTCAATGCCAGTTTCAACATATCTTTTATTTGATCAGATCTTCGGCAACAGTTAAAGTGTTCAAACTTTCTCCTTCATATAGATAAAATTTCACTAAATCATATGTATTTAGTATTCCTTTGAATCTCCCTTTTATGTTGTTCGCAGACTGATTTTACGGTATTCCAATAAAAACATAAAATGTAAATAGTACCAAAATTTAAAAACCTGAATCAACTTTTAATCCTTGCATCTCGTCTAAAGTCTGAACGAATGTCTATAAGCCGGGAGGTGAAGTAGTGGATAAACATAAAATGATCAGCGATCTAATGGATCAATATGGTACCAGCGTTCTGCACCTTGCCTATTCATATGTGCGCAACCGTCAGACAGCCGAGGATTTAACACAGGAGATTTTCCTGAAATGCTTTGAAAATCTTGATACCTACCGTGGGGAAGCAGGCCTGCAGACCTGGCTTTATCGGGTTGCATCCAATCACTGCAAGGATTACCTGAAGAGCTGGTATTTTAGGAAAACCCATGTAACGGCCTTTATTTCTGGTTTTTTCAAAGACAGTCAACCCGGACCTGAGGAACAGTTTTTACAGAACGATGAAAATTACCAACTCCAGGATGCACTGTTCAATCTGCCAATCAAATACAGAGAAATTCTATTCTTATATTATTTTCAGGAGTGTTCACAGAAAGAAATTGGAGCTATTTGCAGTTTGAATGTTAATACCGTGAAGTCACGCCTTACAAGGGCCAGGGAGCTGTTAAAGAAAATTTTAGATGAAAGGAGCTATGAATATGGAGGATCAGTTGAAGCAGATAAAAAGCAAGCTGTTAAAGGACGAACTAGCTGATTTTGAATTCACATCAAGGATGAAGGATGAAGTTGTCCGGAAAATGAACAAAACAAAATCCTTCAGCTTTCGCGGATTAGTTCCTGCAGGATTAAGCTTTGTTTTGGCTGCAGTGTTCATTTCAGGAATGTATTTTCTTGTAGATTCTAATTATACAAGTAATCCAGCACCAGCAAGCCCGCCTGGGGCCGCTACCGATGGAAAGGATGAAAAACCTGAATTGATCGAGCCAGGTTATATTCCAGAGCCATATGTTTTTAAGCACACTCACACAGATGGGGACATTTACGAGCATGTATATGTAAATCCTGAAGATGAGAAGGACACTTTTACTTATGGGATGAGTTCCGGAGAACCAGAGCTTGGTGAAGGAAAAGCGCAAGAGCTGGAGCTTACTGCTGATATTAGAGGAAAGTATGTAGACGTAAACGAGGGCCATTCCTATATAATTTGGGAAGATGAAAAATTCAATCAGGTTGTTGAGCAGAATGGCTCAATGAGCAAGGTTGATTTATTGAAAGTCGTTGATTCAATCCTGTTAAAGAAAGGACATGATTCCTGGCTGGCAGGCGAAATCGCTGAATTGGAGGAAGCCGCTGTGCCGCCAGCGGAGGAACAGCCAACTATCGAGGCACTGACTGAAGAATCAGCGATTGCCCTGCTTGTGAAATATGAAGAAAAGAATAGAAGTATCAGCTCAGGTCGGGATAATTTAAAATACAATAATCTTTATACAAAAGAAGACTATTATCAATTATATTATGATTTAATGACAGAAGAGGCAGCTGTTAAACTATATGAGCCCCGACTAGAAGAGAAAGATGGCGATTTGTATGCAGTCCCTACCGAGTTCCCTGCCTTTTATTCAGAAACGGATCCATATAGTTTTGAAAAGGTTAACGAAAACACTTACGTATTATCACAAACATTCAAAGAAGGCTTGTACAGCGGTATCACCGCCACCTTTACTTACAATAATGATAAATGGCTGATTTCTGATATTGAAGGCAAATAAAAGCATGGGATTGATTCCCATGCTTTACTTCTTATTTAAAAAAGCCAACCATGATTTGCTTAAAAATATTTCGTTTCCCTTCTTCGCTAAACGTTTCTTTGCTAAGAATACCTGGTTTTAGTTTGCTAAAGAATGGACTGTCCGCTTTTTGGACGTTTTCAGGTTTGCGGACAAAGAGTTCATCTGGCTTGGCTCCCTTTTTCAATTCGGTCTTCCCGCCGACTTCTAAACCCTTTTTGATTTTGCGTTTCTCGACTTTTCCTACTTCGTTCAGGATATAGACATAACTGTTTTTCTTGCCTTTATCTATTGACCGTTGTGGAACGACGGCGGCATTGACCACCTGGTTGGTGACGACTGATACATCGACATGTGTTCCGTGGACAATCTCTTCCTCTTCCAGTTCAAGTTCGATCTCAAACGGGAAGTGGCTTTCTTTTTTTACCGAAGGGTCTGATTCTGGATGTTTGGCGATTTTGGTGAGGGTACCGCCGATTGCACCTTTGAGCATATTCGATTTTACGTACACCTCCATGCCTTCCTGGACATTTTTCAGGTCTCTTTCTGAAAAAGCCCCTTCAACCTTTGGAGTGTCTGAAATGATTGTCACGATTGGATTGTTCAATTCATAATTGATTTTCTTCACGGAGCCTGCGACTTCACTGCTGATTTCAAGCTGGTCGCTGCCATCGTATGAATCAATCAGATCATCGTACTTCTCGATTTCTGCTTCAACACGGCTTTTCTCCAATTCCTTGTCATAGATTTCTTTCTCAATTGATACAGCCATCAGATCGTTTGATGAATCGGCTGCTGTTCCGTTGCCGGCAACAGGCAGGCTATTGTCAGTGGTGGAGGCGGAAACGGTCTGCAGGTAGGAAAGCTGCTTGATTTGCTCATCAAGCAATGTCGCCTCTGTTTCCAGCTGGTCCTTTTCTGCTTCAAGTCTGGCCAGCTCCTTGTCGATGTTATCGGAGGAGTATTCAAAAAGCGGAGTTCCAGAATCCACCTCGTCGCCTTCTTTTACAAGAAAACTTTTAAATTCGCTGGAATTGGGATCATAGTAGACATGATGCTCCTCTTTAGGAGTGACAACGCCTTCTGCATGAAGAGTTTCTGTCAGCGTCTCCTTCCCGATTTTTGCCCAGCTATTGATATAGGAGGAGCGAACCGCTTTGCCGTCATCCCTGAGGGCGAGATAAAGATTGCCTGATACAAAGAGAATTCCTGCGGACAACAGGATGGACGTCTTCTTTTTCATGGTTGTTCCCCTCCCTTAAAGGATATTTTCCATTCGAATAAATGAAAAGAGTGCAGCAAAAAGCCAGATGACAAGATGAATGCCAATAACGAGCAGCAGGACGATTTTCGGATTCTTTTCTGTCATTGCTTTTAAATACTTATATTCTATGAAAATAACCCAGATTTTAAAGATTGATATGTAAGCAAGAAAATGGATGATGAAATCATTCCCTGTTATGTATTGAGCAATTACACCTAAAGAAAACGGTGATGATACCTTTGTCAGCCCAAGATATAATGCCATGGGTACAATCAACAATTTTTCCAGAAGGAAGATTGGCATGATGAACAGCTGGATGGTAAGCAATCTTTTGAACTCCAAGTCTGTCACTGTCCAGAAAAATAGTGCCGGCAGGAAAAGCATGATCGCACCGAAAAACAGCCCCTGGATGATTTGCCCTGCAAGGAACAAGACTTTATTCATTTCATATTCTGCCCTGGGAATCGAGGTTAGTTTTTTTGATAAGTATTCTGAATCCACTCCAAAATAGGCGCTAAACCCGAAAATCAATCCGCTCAGCAGGATGAACAGGATCGTTTTTTTCCAAGCTCCCGGAAATCTTTCAGTATCTCTTAGCGTATATGTATAGTAGTTATAGTTAAAAAGTCCGCGAAATACTTCTATTCTGTTCTCCATCTCTAGTCCCCCAGATTGTAGTAGCTTGTCTACCTTCTATTTTATATGAATGATTTCCATTAATGAAATATTAACCAAAGCCTCTTATAAAGTTGGACGATTAGTCCTATGATTTTGTTTCATCTTACTTCCCCACTCCTCGAATGGCTCATTTTTGGGTATAATAGAAGAATATGTTTTTTTCTTAGGCTCTTTTCTAATACTTTGCTGCGTTTGCCTACAAAATAGGATTGAATTACCTAAGATTATTCACACACGCTTATTATGAGAAAAGAGCTTGCAAACTTAGTACCGACATACAAAATGACTATTATTACGTTAAAATCGGCTTTAGGATTTTAACAACAATTTTTACGAATACAGTCTTTTCTTATTTTGATTTTAACAAAGCATGTCCGATGTGCTTGTCGAATTTTGTAATACATTTGGAAAAGAAGAACGAACGATGCTGCGTGAACGGGGGAATCGCTGTGGCTGTCATACCTGATAACCAGGCACCGATTTTTAAAGAAGCTGCCGCAAAACTGAATAGTATCCTTAAATCCGAAGTCGAGGAGGATGCGCGCCTGGTGCAGAAAGGGCTGATGCTCTATCGCCATGGGACGGTCCACCACCTGAAATACATGGTGAAATCGATCTGGGCTACGGTCCAGGACGTGACACCGGTCCGTGTGTACATAAATGTATCCGATCCTGAGGAGAGCAGCTGCACCTGCCCTGCCAACTCGTTTTGCCGGCACCGGCTGGCTGCATTTTTCCAGGCATACAGCGATGTCGCTAGTGTTTCCGATTGGGTAGAGGCCTGGCGGAAACCTGCAAAGGAACAGCTGAATGCGGAAAAATGGGGACTGCAGCGTGCGAAGGATCTGGTCAAGAGGGATTCTCGGTCTGGACATGATTACGATAGCTGGGCCACCTCCTTCCGTGAGAGTTTCGAAGAAATCATTAAGGGCCAGGGCGAACCGCGGGCCTATGTTGTGCCAGGTTTGTTCCGCTCGTATTTACGCCGCGTGGAGGTTTCCGCACCGCTTGAATCTGTCTGGAAAAACCTCTATCTGATTGCGGCGTCTGTACATTCCTTCAATTTGCTGACTGACCTCGCCATTGATCAAGGCCACGATGAGGAAGCGACAATGGACCGGTATTACCGGCCGCTGTTTGAGGATTTGTTCCATGACGCCGAGGAATACATCGAGCGGCTCGCCTACGGGACGATGCCATTTTCGTTCGATACATTCCTGGAGCGCTTGAAGGATGATGTCGTAAGATTGACAGAGCCTGACGCTTCTGGCGGCTATGACCGGATTGATTTATACCGCTTGCTGTGGGAAAAGCTTTTTAAAAACACAGGGTGGCGTGAGGCTGAGTTGGCTCGTCTTGAAGCGTTTGGCGAGGGCAAGCGGGATCAGGTTGAGGAAATTGCCTTGATTCACCAGCTTGTTTTAGCAAAGCAGGACGGCGACTCGCTGAAACGGTTAACGGCTCTTCCTGTCAGTGCCCTTCCTTACATGTTTTACTGGCTGGATGGTTTCCGTGTACAGCGCGAGTGGAATAGGATGGGACCGTTCATCGAATACCTCGTCCAACAGCTGCGGAATTATCTGAAGCACCTGGGTGAGTATTATACTTGTAAAAAATTCACGCGCTATGCGTTGAAGCTTGTCGGGGCATATACCCGCGAGATTGGCCGCGGTGAACTTTACGACCGCGCGCTGGCACAGGCCATGCCATACAGCTTTTACGAATATGAAGATTCTTTGTTTGAAAAAGGCCAGTACGAACAATGGGGAGAGCTACAATCGTATTTTGGCTTTGAATATAACTCGATTTCGAACGAGCGCCTTAAAGAATTACAAAAGGCGGCGCCTGAGGTTCTGATTCCCCTGTACCACCAGATGGTCGGGGATTTGATCGACATGAAAAACCGCAGCAGCTACAAGCAGGCAGCTCGGTTGCTGAAAAAACTGCGGACAGTCTATAAAAAGCTGAAGCGGGTGCCGGAGTGGGAAGAATTTTTCGCGAAGCTGCTCGTGAAGACGAAGAGACTTCGGGCGTTTCATGAAGAATTGACAAGGAGCAAGTTGATTGAGGTGGAGTGACGGAAGCATAGGGACGTACCTTTTGCTCCTTTAGTTTAGCGAAACAAAAGGGGACAACAGAACCGTCCCCATGTCCCAAGGAGGTGTTTTGATGCTTGAAATCAAGCAGATTCATATAGATGTGATGCCGGTTGCGGGCGGACGATATTTTTTGAGTGCCGAGGATTTCGATGGCTTCGAGCTTAAGACCTCTGAATGGAAGAAGCTGCTGTTTTTCCGTCATAAGGAGAGTTATTACGGGACGATGGTGGAGTCTGACAAGTGGGGCGTTGCTGAGGGTGTGACACTTAGCGCGTGGCAGCTTGTGACGCTTTTCGGCGAGGAGAGCTTCAACCGGCTTGTTGAGTGGGAATGGGATGATGTCGGCGATATCTGCCTGTCCACTGCCCATGCGATTTACGATGCGATCCTTGCGAAGGAATGGCATCCTGATTTTACCCAGCTTGATGGCGAGGATTTCCGCTGGAAGCTCCCGGAGAGTGTGCTTGATGAATTCCATGACCCGTTCTGGGAGGAAGAGCTTGTGATTGGAGACGAGAAGCTTCTCGTGCAGGATTTCGTGGCTGAGTTGTTCCATCATGGTTTAGAGTCATACTTCCATGAAAATGAGACGATGAAATACCTGCTTGGCGATAAGCTGGATGTGCTGCGGAACAAGCAGCTTTCGGCCTCGCAGCTGGCAGCTTATTTTGATGAGGACCGCTGGCTTGAGTGGATTGGACTTAAGGAAAATCCAGCGCCGTTTTCGATTGGGATGCGCCTCGAGGAGCCGATGGATGATCTCGGTGATTGGAAACTGGGGTTATTTTTACGCGGAAAAGAAGAGCCAATGATGATTGAAGCTCGTGATTATGAAAGCTACCCTGCCGGCTGGGATGATTACAGTGACAAGGTTGAAGACGAAGAAAAGCGGCTGGCTTCGATTTTTCCTTGGATCGAGGAAGACGGCCGCCTGAAATCTACCCTTAGCGAAGATGAAGCCTGGATATTTTTAACCGAGGCGAGCGAGACGCTGATTGCGCTTGGCATTGAAATCCTCCTTCCTTCCTGGTGGGAAGCGATCAAGAATGCGAACCTGAAGGTGAAGGCGCGATTGAAGGGCCAGACTGGCTACCGCCGCTCGTTCGTCGGCTTGAACGCGATGCTCGACTATGACTGGCGATTCTCGATGAACGGTGTGGACCTGAGTGAGGATGACTTCCAGCGCCTGGTGAATGAAAAGCGGAGGCTCGTTTATCTTAAGGGCCGCTGGATCAAGCTTGACCATGGCTTTATCCGCCAGATCCAGGAAATGATGAAAAAGGCTGATAAAGAAGGCTTGCACATCCGTGACCTGTT
The DNA here is from genome assembly GCF_030122805.1 of Mesobacillus sp. AQ2. Classification (NCBI taxonomy): domain Bacteria; kingdom Bacillati; phylum Bacillota; class Bacilli; order Caryophanales; family Bacillaceae; genus Mesobacillus; species Mesobacillus sp. AQ2. The sequence goes on from NZ_CP126080.1 coordinate 4,526,224, forward strand.
GCAGCAGGAGCTTTCCGATGAGGAAGAAGACGGCGAAGCACTCGATGATCCGCGCGCATTCGCGAAAATCCAGATCGAGCTGAACCGCCACTGGAAGCAGATGATGAAGCAGCTGTCGGAAACGAAGGAAATCCCGGATTCTCCGGTGCCTACGGGGTTGCACGGTGAACTGCGCCCGTATCAGAAGCTCGGTATGAACTGGCTGCTATTCCTGAGGAAATATGGATTCGGCGCCTTGCTTGCCGATGACATGGGCCTTGGTAAGACGATCCAGCTGATTTCGTATATCCTGTCGGTAAAAGAACAGGAAACTGACGATCATCCGTCGTTGATCATCTGCCCTACTTCCGTGCTCGGCAACTGGCAAAAAGAAATCGAGCGTTTTGCCCCCGATTTGCGCGTCCATCTGCATTACGGACCGAACCGCCTGAAGGGTACTCTTTTTATAGAAGAAGCGATGGCATCGGATATTGTGCTGACATCTTACGGACTGACGCACCTTGATTTCGATGATCTTGAGAGCGTTGAATGGAGCAGCATCGCGATTGATGAGGCGCAGAATATCAAGAACGCCGATACAAAGCAGTCGCGTGCGGTAAGGAAGCTGAAGGGCAAGCACCATATCGCCCTGACCGGGACCCCGATGGAAAACCGTTTGTCAGAGCTGTGGTCGATCTTCGACTTCACGAACCGCGGCTATCTTGGCAGCGCAGGGCAATTCCAGAAAGAGTTCATTTTGCCGATTGAAAAGGAAGATAAAAAAGAAAAAATCACCAAGCTACAGTCATTGATCAAGCCGTTCCTGCTGAGACGGACGAAGAAGGATGAAGAGGTCGCTTTGAACCTGCCGGACAAGGTCGAGCAGAAGGAATACTGCCCGCTGTCGGCCGAACAGGCTTCCTTATACGAGCAGCTCGTGAAGGACACGTTCGCGCAAATCGAGACGTTATCGAGTTTCGAACGCAAAGGGTTGATTTTACAGTTGCTGAGCCGACTGAAGCAGCTGTGCAACCATCCTGCACTGTACTTGAAGGAAGAAAGTCCGAAGCAGCTGATTGACCGGTCTGCAAAGATGGAGAAGATGATCGATCTCGTGAGCGCCGTCCTCGAACAGGAAGAAAGCTGCATCATTTTTACCCAGTATATCGGAATGGGCGAGATGATCCAGTCCGCGCTGAAAAAGAAATTTGGCATCGATGTGCCGTTCCTGAATGGCAGCCTGCCGAAGACAAAGCGTGATGAGCTGATCACGAAATTCCAGAACCGCGAGTTCCCTGTGTTCCTGCTGTCATTGAAGGCTGGCGGAACGGGGCTCAACCTGACCGCGGCGAACCATGTTGTCCACTATGACCGCTGGTGGAACCCGGCTGTTGAAAACCAGGCAACCGACCGTGCCTACCGCATCGGCCAGAGCCGCTTCGTGCATGTTCACAAGCTAATCAGCACCGGCACGCTTGAGGAAAAAATCGATGCGATGCTTGAGAAGAAGCAGTCGCTGAACGATCAGATTATTCAAAGTGACAGCTGGATTACCGAGCTGTCGACTGATGAATTGCATGAGTTGGTGTTTTTGTCGTAAATTATATTCTTATCATACAAAGAAGGCAGAGCGATTAAGATTCAGCTCTGCCTTCTTTAATTCTTCCATTAACTCATATATTTTCTTACTTAACTCATCTTTTAATTCCCCGTGTTTTTCATCAGAAAATTGTATTCGGCATTAATCTCCATAGGATTCTCCCGCGATGAGTTCTAAATTCATAATTTTACTCTTCTAATAAAAACAGTGTAAAAACCACCATGGGTTTTAAGTGGAGAACGGAGCCATTTGAGAATACTTATTGTATAAATGTATTGAGCTGTTGCTCGACATTCGCAGAGACTGATCCGACGTCACCGATTATATACATGTGCTCCATTTTCCCCTTATTGTTCACCAGGAAGTTATATACCTTACTTTCAAGTTTATTTGACGTAGTCAATAAAATAGGTGCTCCGAAGTAATTAGCCAGCGGCGCTCCTGATAAAGCATCCGGGAAAATATCCCCCCTGACAAAGGCAGTCGTACTTAAAACCATCCCAAAGTTATCCATTCCATATTTGGCAACATTGATTGAGACTTCGTAACGGTCCTTACCGCTAATTCGCTTGACAATGGATCCGCTGCGTAATTGTTTTAGCTGTGTTGCGACATTGTCCTTCACCGTTGCAGGTCCTCCAACAATAATGAAATTCTTGATCTCCGGATGATTTTTGATGAAGGTTTGGATAGGATCTGGTACTTTTCCAGATTGGACCAACAGAATTGGCATCCCCATAGGACCAGCAATGGTAGAGGCAGAGAGAGCATCCGGGAACACTTCCCCACTCGCGATAATCGCTGTATCTGAACCAGAGTATTCAGAAACCCTTTCAGCAACACTTGCAGAAACAGCATAACGATCTTTTCCGCCAATCCGATTGATTTCTTTAATCCCTAAATTCTTCAGTTGGCTTTCCACCTCAGGTGATACTGAGCCTGTTCCTCCTAAAATAATGGCATTTTCAGGTTGATAGTGTTCAAGTTTCATTACGACTCTATCAGACAGTTTATTGGTTGGTGTTAATAAAATAGGTGCCGTTTCAAGCGCAGCGAGCGGTCCTCCTGACAAAGCATCAGGATACATATCGCCTCGGGCAAGAATCACAGTATTACTGCCATATTCCCAATATTCCAGGGTACTGTATACTCCGCTTGTAACCCAGTATCGATCCTTCCCATATATTCTTGAAACTCCTGGCAGAGTAATGTAATAGGATTCTGTTACCGAGTTTCCGGTAGGATTGTAAGCCTCGAACGTGACTTCGTTAAAGCCCTTTCCGAAAACTACATTATCCCAACGAAAATTACCTCCATTTGAAATAGAGAATCTTTCACTATTCACAGATAATTCTAGCGTGTAACCCTTAAAATAACCTTCTACCGGATATACCGGTGATGACCCTTTAGGCAATCGAAATTCATTACTCTTCCAATTGGTTATCTCCAATTCAGGAAGAGTATTATCAGGAACTTGGGAGAAGGGTCCATTTAAATTGTAATCATAACCAACTGGGTTCTCGCTATATCCCATAACGACAAAAGCATAGTATCCTGGAACCAGATCAAAGGTATTTTCAGCATCTTCTTCGATTATTTCCTGTAAATTCACATCATATATGAGAAATTCAATGTCCTCATTATCCGCAAAATCAACAGTGAATTTTCCTCCGTTTGTTCCAAAGCGATACTCATGGATGTGGTAAGCATCCATCACACTTTGATAATTCACTGTTGTTGCTACTGGATCCGTATACAACTGCTGTTGAAATAAAGGTTCATTTCCATTCTGTGGTTTCTGCGAAAACAACATGTTAATTTTCGACTCTCTATCGGTCAGTTCGGAATCAAGGCCATAAGCATACGTCATATTACCAAATGGACTAGTTGCAAGCAGGAATGTAACTGACAATACAATCAGTCTTACTACAATCGACAATGTAAGCAATCCCCCATTATACAAATTTAATCTTCTATATTTTAATGGATATAACGGTAGGAAAAACGAGTACTTTTACCTATAAATTAAGTATTTTTTGTAAAATAGACGCGTAGATGAAAATGGGGATTTGCACGTATTCCATGCATTTATCCCATTGGAAAACTAAGGAAGAAAGCTTCTTCCCGGTGCTTCGCTAAACAAAAAAACCGGCTGATTTTAGCCGGCATCAAAATTCGAGGGTATATTGGAGATCAGGTTATTGAATTTCTCTCTTGAAGGTCCTTAGTGAGGTGTTCCGAGGAAATTCGTAAGTGTATTTTATTTTCTTCGTTATTTTCTGGCGTATTCTTTTCGGCTGGAATTAGGTCGTGGAGGCTCGGCTATAAAGGAGTAGACACGATTGACCTGCTGTTCTTTGGAGGCAATTTCTAGCTGGCGGACACGCTTTGTAAGTTCATCAATCTTCTCATTGTTTTTTCCAACCATTTTAATCAGGCTGACCAGCAGCTTTTCGATTGAGTCGGATTCGTTATACAAATGGAAGCTCCTCTCTTTGCGGCACAGATGGGACGGGCTGCGGCGGCTGGGCCGGTTGCTGGGATTGGGGCGCTTCTTTGTTACTGACCGGTTTTGAACTTAAAAACCTGACTCCCTCGGCAACGACCTCGGTCACATAGACACGTTTCCCTTCCTGATTATCATAGTGCCGTGTCTGGATTCGGCCGGTCACCCCAAGGACAGCGCCCTTTTTACAGTAGTTGGTCGTGTTCTCGGCCGTCTTGCCCCAGAGGATGCAATGGACGAAGTCGGCTTCGATTTCGCCGCTTGCATTTTTATAATGCCGGTTGACTGCGAGCGTGATATTCGACACCGCCTTGCCCTCAGGCGTATACCTTAGGTCGGGATCACGCGTCAGCCTGCCTACTAGCGTTACTTGATTGATCACCTTTTCATCTCCTTTCTCAGTTATAGCCTGATGATATTCCTTTTTAAGCCGGGAGTAAAATGTCGAAAATGAGCCTTTTTGCTGAAAAAATGGCTGTAACGGCATAAATTTTCAACCTATAAATCAGTTTTCAATTATACCCACCCTGCCAAAAATGAATTTTGCCTATTCAGAAATTTTTCTTTCGACAAAAGGTGTTTTTTTCGTTTTCGAGTTTCACTGTGTTATAATTTGGACAAGTATACGGGAGGTGGTTGACATGAAGACGTTCAAGTTGATTTCAATGCAGCTGGCAGATGAGGATTCTTTAGTGGATATCGATATGGAAGACGGCCTGATTATCAACAAAGAGGATGACAAAGGCACCTGGCTTGTCGAGGTTTTTACCGACCATAAGTATATACCGTATTTCCAGGACGCATGCGACCACGACAAAGAAATCATCGTTCAAGTCGTCATCACCAAACGAGAAAACGACCCGGCTGCATTCCTTACGAAGGTTTGCTGTGTGAAGAAGCTTAAGAACCATGCCAGCATCCTTTTAACAGGAAAGCTGACAAAACCGAAGAGCGATTATCCGGAAAGGCTGCTCGAGTACCTGCTTGATAAAGGATACAAAGGCGACCAACTGCTCTCGGAATTCAAGGATAAAATCACTACACGGCCGAAGATTCTGCAGCCAAAAAAAGTGTAACCGAACTCCCGCTGACTGGCTGGAGTTTTTTTATGCGAAAAATGGGTGAAGTACTGAATGCAATATTAAAGGGCAGGAAATCCATCCCTGCCCGTTTTTCTTACTCGTCCTCTTTATCCTTGTCATTCATATCGATGTTGTCTTCAACAGCATCCTCGCCTGGCTCATTGTTGTCCTTCATCATATCGCCGTCGTCGTCAGTGTTGACATCCGGAGTGTCTGGAACATTCTCATCATTATTATCGATTACGCCATCGTCATCGACATTTCCGTTATTATCGTTCATGTCATTATCCGTTGGATTCTCGATGTTATCATCCGGTGGAGGATTTTGATCGTCATTATTCGCGCAGCCAGCAAGGAACATAGCCGACAGCAAAGAACCGCCGATTAACATCAATAGCTTTTTCTTCATAGGTAAAAGCCCCTTTCATAAATAGGTAATTTGAGACCTGTTGCACGGGTCTGCAGTTAGATTGCCCACCTATGAAAAAAACTTGCATTATTTTGTAAAAAAAGATTTCAAATCGTTTATTTATAAAAAGGTAACACTTTATATTATTAATAAGGAACCATTATTCACCCGATATAGATTGATATACCCTTATGTTCTGTTGCCATACAATCCTAAAAAGAAATAATCACTCGTCTTCTCCGTTTAAACACTCCAAAATCGATGGGAATCACTACATTTTATTGAATAATCACTACAATATAGGAGTAAATCACTCCATTTTCTTCATTAATCACTACAAAACGAATTATAATCACTACTTTTTACTAAATATGTAAAAAAAGAACCCAATCTCCATTGGGCCCTCTAAATGATTATTTAATCGCAAACGTAATCTCCGCTTCGCAAGCCAGCTCACCATCAACCGTCGCAACTGCTTTCCCTTTGCCAATCGGTCCGCGAAGCTTGACCATTTCCACTTCGAGGCGAAGCTGATCGCCTGGTTTTACCTGTCTTTTAAACCTGCAGTTATCAATTCCGGCGAAAAAGCCGATCTTGCCGCGGTTTTCCTCTAGCTTTAATACCGCAACTGCCCCGACCTGCGCCAAAGCTTCAACGATCAGCACACCCGGCATAACCGGGTAATCCGGAAAATGTCCGTTGAAGAACTCTTCATTTGCCGTCACGTTTTTGATACCGACCGCCCTTTTGCCTTCTTCGATTTCAAGAATTTTATCAACAAGCAGAAATGGATAGCGGTGCGGGATGATTTCTTTGATTTGAGTAATATCAAGCATTTTTTAGTACCTCCTACTAATACTTACTAACTATTGTACTAAAAAACGCAATTAAAAAGGAAGGGAAATCTCCCTTCCTTCCGAAAATTTATTCTTTATCGACCAAATCCATAATATGAGTCCAGGTAGACTTTTCAAAAACATCCTTCACTTTGCCGTTGCCCATTATTGCGTAGCCGAATATGGCACCAAGCACAATGCTTGCAGCTAAAAGGACGATTACAATAATAATCCGAAGCCAGATCGGAATAAGGCGAACCCGGATTCTTTTCTTTTTTTCGCGCGTGTTTTTTTCTTTTTTCATATCTTCACGCGTTATTGCTTCTTGATTATTCTTGTTTAAAGCCATTGATTAGTTCTTCCCCTCTTAACGGATTCCGTTCACCAGCCCGAGCATTTGATCGGCCAGCGTAATCGATTTCGAGTGGAACTGGTAGCTCCTCTGTACATTGATTAAATCCGTCATTTCTTTACTCATGTCAACATTCGATTGCTCAAGCGAGCCCTGCTGGATCGAAACCCTGTTGCGCTGCTGACCATTGAGAGCGGTAAGGATGTCTGCCTCTTCCACTCCAAGTTCCGCTAGATTATCTGGCAATCCAAGCAGATTGCCGCCTTTTTGCTCCAAAAACTGCGGCTTCTCTACCAATACTACACCAAGATTGAAATTCTGGCTCGTCCCATCGTACATTTCTGCTGAAAAACCGCCCGTTTCATTGATACGGAAGTTTTTCACATTGCCGGAAATCGTGACAGGCTGGCTGTTTTCATCCAGAATAGCATGCCCATCGCTATTGACCAGCATGGATTCATTATCAGACAGTGGTGTCAGATACAGTGCACCATTGCGAGTCAAGCGCATTGCCGAGCTTCCGTCCTCATTGCGAACTAGCACCCGGTAAAATTGGCCTTCCGATGTGAAGGCTGTATCAAGCGAACGGCCAGTTGATTTCAGGTTTCCCTGAGATAACGTCAGTTGAACCTGTCCAAGTCTTGCTCCATTCCCCTGGCGGATGTTAAAAGGCGTCATCCGGTTCTGCGGCTCCAGCGCATTATTCGGCTGGTTCCGGTATTCCTGTACAAGCAAATCAGTGAAGGACGCATCCCGGCGCTTATATCCTGCAGTATCAACATTCGCCAGGTTGTGGCTGATCAGGTCCATCTGTTTTTGCAGCTGGGATAATGTATTTGTCGCGGTAATCATTGTTCTGTTCATATTTTATACCTCGATGCGTGCCATAACAGACACGGAATAGTTTGCACCGTTATTCGAATCCAGTTTTCCACCGGACTGGCAATGCGATCCAAAATACAAGTTACAGTCTTCCAATTTCGTTCGCAGCCTTCTCCATGCTTTTATCATAAGCCTGAAGAATCTTCTGGTTTGCCTCCAACGCCCGGTATGCTGTCATCATGTCGGTCATTGTCTTACTGATGTCAACATTTGATTGTTCAAGAAAGCCCTGCTGTGTCCTGAATTGGACACCTTCAGCTCCAGTAGCATTCGGCAGCTCGCCGCCATCTTCAGTACGAAACAGGCCATCGCCTTCTTTGATCATCCTGAGCGGGTTGTTTGCGTAGGCAACACCCAGTGCAGCAGTCTCGCCATTTTCACCCGTCAGCACACCGCCTTCACTGATGGTAAAACGGTCGCTGGAGAGCTGGATCTGCTGTCCGGCTGAATCAAGGACATAATGGCCGCTCCCCGTCGTCAAAAACCCCTGCGCATCGACCGTGAAATTTCCGTTCCTTGTATAACGAACCGTACCATCTGCATTGCGGATTGTAAAAAATACCGAGCCATTCTCCGGCATATTTATATCTAGCAGCGCGACATCCGTCTTCCTTCCAGTTTCACGCAAATCGCCCTGGATGAACTTCGGGATCGCTTCCTGCATATACACACCTGTATTGATTGTGCCAATTTCCTTGTTGAACGGCAGATTCAGTCCATTTTCCGTCGGAATCTGCTGCTTGTCAAAGCGCTGGAGCAGCATTTCCGGGAACGCCCTCATTCCCGCCTGGTCCGCCTTATAGCCTGGCGTATTTGCATTGGACATATTATTCGTCAGCATTTCCGTCCTGCGCTGCTGCGCAAGCATCCCGGAAGCGACTGTGTAAAAGCCTCTAAACATGTTTTTCCACCTCTATTGGAAAAATCCCTATCACAGGAAATTTTTTCACTACTCTCTATTATAAGAAATATATCGGCAAGAAACATTAAAAATTTGCAGGAAAATGTAGGATTTTGGGTTTTATTCCAGAATAATTGGGTAAAACATAAAAAAATCTGGAATCCTGCGGCCTTTTAACCGAGGAAATTCCAGATTTTCTGTTTTATACAATTCTGCGGCGACCCGCAATTTTATCAATATTATCAAGCATGATACCAGTACCAATCGCTACGCAATCCATTGGATTATCTGCTATGAGCACAGGAACTTTCAACTCTTCCTGCATCAGTTGGTCGATGCCGTGAAGCAATGCACCGCCGCCAGTCAGGATGACACCTCGGTCAATGATGTCTGCAGACAATTCAGGAGGAGTCTTCTCCAGAACTGTTTTTGCCGCTTGGACAATAACAGCTACAGATTCCCTCAAAGCCTTTTCGATCTCATCAGAATGGACCGTAATCGTGCGCGGAAGTCCAGATACCATATCACGTCCGCGGATTTCCATTTCCTCACTGCGGCCGCCCGGGAAGACAGTCCCAATTTGAATCTTGATGTTTTCAGCTGTACGCTCACCGATTAACAGCTTATATTCACGTTTAATATAACTTAAAATTTCTGCGTCGAACTTGTCACCGGCCATTTTTATTGACTGGGATGTAACGATGTCTCCCATTGATAAGACCGCAACGTCCGTGGTGCCTCCACCGATATCAACAACCATATTCCCGCTAGGCTGGAAGATATCCATGCCTGCGCCGATGGCCGCCACCTTTGGCTCTTCTTCAAGATAAATCTTCTTGCCGCCGCTCTTTTCAGCCGCTTCCTTGATCGCCTTTTGCTCGACACTTGTGATGTTCGTCGGGCAGCAAATCAGGATGCGCGGTTTCGACAAGAACCCTTTTACATTCAATTTGTTAATGAAATGTTTAAGCATGGATTCTGTTACATCGAAATCCGCGATTACGCCATCTTTCAATGGGCGAATCGCTACGATATTGCCAGGTGTACGCCCAACCATTTTGCGCGCTTCTTCCCCGACAGCCAAAACCTTATTCGTATTCTTATCAATCGCCACAACAGACGGTTCATTCAAGACAATTCCACGGCCCTTAACATGGATCAACACATTGGCAGTACCAAGGTCAATCCCAATATCCCTAGCAAACATTCTTCTTTTTCCTCCTTGACAAATGCGCTGGCTGCGGCTGACTTTAGCCTCGTTATCTCAGCTGTCGAAACCCTCATCTATGTAAAAATAGACCACTATGTCCGAGAATATTCAGACGTTGCCGCAATCTGCGAACCATATTCTACCCTAATTGTTTATTTTATCACAATTGTAATAAAGAAGTAACTAACTGTTAATAAATTTGATAGGTTTTGCGGAAATTTGTCATATTAGCGAAAATTCACGGTTTTTTTGTAAAATGGTAAAATAGAAAAAATGGAGAACGGAGGAATCATATGGGCTTAATAACAGCAGCAGTCGTCGTAATCTTATTTCTTTCCTATACAGTCATTAAAAATTTGCGTCAATCCGCACAGCGCGGCGAGGCACCAGATATCAGCAATCCATCCTCAGCACCCGACAGCATCGGAGGGGAAGGACGTGATTCGGATGATGATGGAGGGGATAGTGGGGATTAATTCTAGGACAGTAATTGCACACTTTAACATAGGTATATGGTGAATCATGATAGTAAACTAGCCGGGTTGGACAATCCATGCATACCGAACATCTTGCGTGAGACGATTTGGTTGTCCGACTCGTTGTAGTACTCTGCATAAGGAGATCCGGTTGCGCCGTACTCCTTATAGAGAACATTGGACAACCCTACGTACAGGTACGTCGTTTCCTAGTGTACACATGGTCCTGGCCGTTTTCCCCGTATTTCTTGTACAGGCCAAGCTTCTTGCCCTGTCCCGGGTTGTTGAATGGGCCGTTGCCGGATTTGGCGTTGTCGTTGCAGTTGGCTTTGCCTTTGGTCTTGCCCTTACTATAATTTTAAAGTGGTTGTACGTATTAAAGAATTTGTTAAAACATCACATGGCAATTACAAGAGTTATTCCTATTCTATTATTAACAAGCGGTTTATTCGACACCCTGCACCCCCTTAAACCATAAAAAATGACCTTGATATAATTTCAAGGTCATCAATGGAAAAATTTAAAGAGTCTTACCAATGACTTACCGTCTTACTAAGGAAAGGTATTGACCGTTTGATCTATACGCTTTATTACTGCTCTAATTATTTCTGATTACACTTGATTTTCTTTATTAAAAAACCTTGAAAAGCATATAGCTCATCAAGGTTCTTAAAATAAAAACTATGGTTTTAAAATCAATAAATTATAGATAGTTTCAAAAAAGTTTTCAATTCTTGACCTACTTAACTTTTTCTCTGATATGTTTTAAGTGTTCCTCACATTGTAGGTGATTAAAACCAAATCTAGTAATAGCTCTTTCTATTCCTCTGAAAAAATCATCAGCATTGATTACGAATGATTCATCTTGCTCAACCAACGGAGGAGAAAATAATATTTGCACTCCATTATCACCAAAATATCCATCTTCCCAATTCTTGAAGTTTTGAGCAAATTCACAGCCTGCATCAAGTATTCCAAATCCACTCCCATGACTAAATTCTTCTAGAGCAGTTAAAAAATTAATTTTACCAATATATTCAAAGTATAGATCAATAATATAATCATTTGATCTTTCATTCAATTTCTTAAAATCCATTAACTCAACTCCTAGTTTAGCACAGGGAAGAAATTTGTAATTTCCCCAGTAACCTCATCAATATATCCTCTAAACTTCAATCCATTTTTAGCAGTTCCATCAATAATTCTACCATTTTGTGTCCCATTCCTCATTGCTTCTTTACCCCATTTTATCATGGTATCATTAGTAATTTTACTTGGATCAAATACAGTTTTTGGGTAAGGGATATTCTTGAACTGTCCTTTAATAATTTCTCCTGTGTTATCAATTGCAGGGATTCTATATCTTATCTCAAAGATACCATCAATAGTCTGATGAGGTGTTTTACTGATTATTATGTCATCAATATTCCAACCGTTTTCTTTAATTACATTGTTAAAACTATTAAGATTATGTCCTCCCACTACTCCCTTATTACCTTTTCTAACGATTCCTTGTGCATTAATCAAGTGGTCATCAAAACCCGGTTTAAATTTCAGATTACCTTTTCCCTTAGTAAAGAAGGTCATAACTTCTTCTATTATCGATTTTATTTTATTATCAACTTTTCCACTTACCTCATTCGAAATCGAATCCACTTTCTTTAATACTTGAGGAACTCTGGTCACTAAAAGACTGTCGTATCCCATCCTTAATAATACTTTAGGTTTATCTAGAGGAGAGGTGTATGGGCTTTCTAAAAGCATCATTTGTTCCTGTGGCGATAAAAGGGCTAAATCTTTCTCATAATATCCTGAACCCTTAACAGCACAAGAGTAGTCCGATCCTGTAAGTCTATTAACGAAAGAATGTCTATTCAACTCCTTCTGCAGGAATCGATCATATGCCTGCGGCAACGAAACATCCACTGAGACAAGCTTTGCATCAGCCGGGAACCCGACCATCGCCCTGATCTTCTCCTGGTTGCCTTTTGCGATTTCCTCTGCGGAGATGAAGACGTCCCACTGATAGGTTTCTGTTTCCGAGAAGGACTGCTCCCTTGGGTCATGAAGCCTTTTGAAAATATCATCCTGGATCAGGATCGTCGTGTACTGGTAATACCACGTCGTAGTGAATGACTGACGGTATGTGTCAGTGATTCCATCCTTCGCTGTTTGTATTGACCAGGACGATCTCCGATGGCACTGGTGTCGGTGATGTGCCCGGATAGACTGGCTCCCAATATTCATGGGTGTTGGTACCCACCTGGATCAGGTTGGTCTCCCCTGCTTTCACCCATGATGGGACTGCCGCTCCGAAAAAGTCTTCTGCCATATGCCCTGTCGGATCCCACTGGTTGACCGGGTTGTTCATGACGTAGGCGGTAACGGTTGAGTGTCTGGGTCTGGCTGAAGTTTCCTGGGTAGGTGTCTTCGCTCATGAATCGTGCTGTGCCCGGGTTGTACCAGCGGGCGTTCATATCAACCAGGCCGGATTTGCCGTCGTAGCGCATGCCGGTGTAGCCATTGTAGTTGTATGGCGTCGTTGTTCCGGTGAAGATGCTGCCGAACGCGTCGTAGCGGTAACGCTCGATGATGTCGCCGTGGCGGTCGGTCACCTCGGATACGGCTCTTGTGCCGTCATACTGGTAGTAAAGCATGCCGCCGGTTGTTTTCAGGGCCGGGTCGTGTGCCGGGTTGGACAAGCCATGCATGCCGAACATTTTCCGTGAGACAATCTGGTTATCGGGTCCGTTGTAGTACTCTGCATAAGGAGATCCCGTCGCGCTGTACTCCTTATGGAGGACATTGGACAGGCCTTCCTACAGGTACGTTGTTTCCTTGTGGTACACATGGTCCTTGCCATTCTCGCCGTATTTCTTGTACAGGCCAAGCTTCTTGCCCTGTCCCGGGTTGTTGAATGGGCCGTTTCCGGATTTGGCATTGTCATTGCAGTTGGCTTTGCCTTTGGCCTTGCCCTTACTATTCTCTTTGCCTTTTCCTTTTTCCTGCCCTTTTTTCAGGCCGTCGAAATCCTTCCAGGACATTTCCTCCCGGTAGATGCGGCGTCCCATTCCGTCATAGGAGTAGCCGACATAGCTTTCATCCTCGAACTCGGCGAGGGTCAGCTGGTCCCTGTTGTTGTAGCTGTACTGGACCTTGCCTTCACTGTTTGTCTTGGAGATGACATTGCCATTGTTGTCATACTCATAACGCTCTTTTCCGGCTGTCTGCAGCTGGTTACCGTTACACATATTTTAATTTCCGTAACGCTTTTTAAACGAATAGCGAATATTATACGACCGTCTCTAGCAAAAATACAACCCATAATTTATAAGCCAAGGTAGCAAAAGAACACACTTTCACGATACCCATTGTTTATCGCCACGAGCTTTTCATTCTCGTTAGTTTGTTAGCCATTCCATATCATAACTATCCCTGCCATGTAAAATGTCATCTCGCCCAGTTCTCACGCTTTTCTACCTAGTGCAGTATTAAAATAAAACTCCATGTTGGTCCTACCTTCATGAGCTCTGAATTCTAAAATATTCAATTTATTAATCATGAACAAGTTAAATCTGAACAATTCACTAAATACAGTTATTTTTCACCACTTGCTAAATGTGGCTGATTTACATCTTCAATAATGTAACCAATCTCGTATACTTACTTACTTACCGTCATGAGCTTTTGATTCAAATTCTAAGTTATGCTTTAACCATAATTCACCATAATGTAAAAACCTTGAAAAGCTAAAGGCTAATCAAGGTCTTTAAATTCTATCTATGCTTACTCTTTAGAGATGTACTCGAATGGAATATAGTCCGCCAACCATATAGTATTATTACCTTTGTAAAACCTTATTCCTTCATTCAGAGCCTTCTCGGAATCAATTCTTAGTATAACGGGGGAAAAGTCTTTTCTTTTTCCTACTAAAAATGCCGTATCTTTGTCAGCTGATAGATGAACAAATTGTCTACTCACAGGTTGAAGACCTTGGTTTAATATTTGCTCCACCAAATGTCTTGCTGTGCCATGGTAAACGATTGAAGGGGGAATCCCTGTTCTCATTTTTATTTTCTGAGGTATAGAATGTCCATACAAGGCTCTAATTTTCCCCTTTGAGATCTCATGTCGTTTTTTATCTGATACTTCAATCATTTTAACCAAATCATTAACATCTAGATGTTTCCAGAGATTGTTAACTCGAAAGGTTATTAATAGTTGTTCAATATCTACCCAACCTTCATCATCTAACTCTAATTCATACTCCCAAGGAGCATGACGTAGCGCATACGAAATTTCTTTACTTAGTTTAAAGTAATCCATACTCCTCCAACCTTTTGTTTTAGCCCCCTTAAAAAGAGGGCTTTAGATTATAAATTTAACCCTTTAATGAAATTGGTTCCTAGAAATTCATAAGCACCAAAGCCATCAAAATAAATCAAATAATGGTTATAATAAGTCTTGTCGTTTTTTATAGGACTTTCTTCTTTTAACCAATTTGACATTTTTACAATTCCCACAGCATTATACGCCTTTAGCATATCCTCGTTAACCATGTTATCAGGAGTATGCCTATACTTAGCAACGTCTTTAAATGTAATTCCTGTCCATTCATAAGAACCCGATTCTGATTCAAAATCAAACATGAGGATATAATCTCTTCCCCTTTGTTCAACCTTGGGAGTATGCATAAAGTCTTGAGCTAACTCATCAATTATTAAAACTTTTTCAACTTCCATGCCTAACCTCCTCATTTTAAACTACTAGCATTTTTTCCTACACCAGTAATTCTAAGAACATCCGTTCCATAATTGTCCAATCCATTTCGCAACAATCTCTCGGTTATTTTGGCTTCAATTACTGAGTCTCCAGTTTTATTGACTAAATTCCAATCTGATTCTGCAATACCTGCACGTTTTAGTGCTAATGAAGATCTAGTATTTTCGATTAATTTTACACCATTCCTTTCGATATAAACCACAGGAACATCCTTAACATTTATTTGACCATTTCGAATCATACCTGAAACTTCTCCAATTGTTTTGCCAGCAAATTTTCCTTCTTGGCTGAAATTTGGTGATGCAGTTGTCTGTGTAAACTTCGCATTACCCTTACCCTTAGCAGCTAAATCATCACTTGGATTCTTCGCAAAGGTCTGCAAATCCATTCTTAAAAGTGGAGCTTCCTTCGTCGCTGTATCGACTGCTTTCAGGCTCTTGGTGGTACTTGTCACGGCTTTGCTGATGTTTACCCCTGAATTGATTTTCCCGGAAACACTTAACGGGTTGAGGATGGAAACGGCGTAATACGTTCCCCTTCCCAGGGTTTCATGCCCTGTCATCGCTCCTAAGGATGCGAAGGCTTCTTCCAACCCATGAGTCGTGTCGTACCGTTTTTCTCCGATAAAGCCATTCCTCATCTGGTTGATGCCAGCTTTCATGTTGTAATAGCCGTCCACGATCATATAGGATCCCGCTAATGCTCCCGCTACGGTAGGGGCTGTAAAGACTGCCAATGCCGCACCGCCGACTGCTTCTGCTGCTCCTCCTACTACCTGTAGAGCACCTAATCCAATATCCCACCAGTTCTTCTCTGGTTTCGGGGCTTTTGGTGTTTCAGGCTGCGTCACTTTGGCTAGCTTCGCTAATTCCTTCTGCAGGAATCGATCATAGGCCTGCGGCAACGATACATCCACCGAGACAAGCTTGGCATCAACCGGGAACCCAACCATGGCCCTGATCTTCTCCTGGTTGCCTTTGGCGATTTCCTCTGCGGAGATGAAGACATCCCACTGATAAGTTTCTGTTTCTGAGAAGGACTGCTCCCTTGGGTCATGAAGCCTTTTGAAAATATCATCCTGGATCAGGATCGTCGTGTACTGGTAATACCACGTCGTGGTGAATGACTGCTGGTAGGTGTCAGTGATTCCATCCTTCGCCGTGCTTGTGTTGACCAGCATGATTTCCGATGGCACTGGTTTCGGTGATGTGCCCGGATAGACTGGCTCCCAATATTCATGGGTATTGGTACCCACCTGGATCAGGTTGGTCTCCCCTGCTTTCACCCATGCTGGTACTGCCGCTCCGAATAAATCTTCTGCCATATGCCCCGTCGGATCCCACTGGTTGACCGGGTTGTTCATGACGTAGGCGTAACGGTTGAGTGTCTGGGTCTGACTGACATCACCTGGATAGGTGTCTTCGCTCATGAATCGTGCTGTGCCCGGGTTGTACCAGCGGGCGTTCATGTCGACAAGTCCGGATTTGCCGTCGTAGCGCATGCCGGTGTAGCCATGGTAGTTATATGGCGTCGTCGTGCCGGTGAAGATGCTGCCGAACGCGTCATAGCGGTAACGCTCGATCATGTCGCCGTGGCGGTCGGTCACCTCGGATACGGCTCTTGTGCCGTCATACTGGTAATAAAGCATGCCGCCAGTTGTTTTCAAAGCCGGGTCGTGTGCCGGGTTGGACAATCCATGCATGCCGAACATCTTACGTGAGACGATCTGGTTGTCCGGTCCGTTGTAGTACTCTGCATAAGGAGATCCGGTCGCGCTGTATTCCTTATGGAGAACATTGGACAGGCCTTCGTACAGGTAGGTCGTTTCCTTGTGGTACACATGATCCTTGCCATTCTCACCGTATTTCTTGTACAGGCCAAGCTTCTTGCCCTGTCCCGGGTTGTTGAATGGGCCGTTTCCGGATTTGGCATTGTCATTGCAGTTGGCTTTGACTTTGGCCTTGCCCTTACTATTCTCGTTGCCTTTCCCTTTTTCCTGCCCTTTTTTCAGGCCGTCGAAATCCTTCCAGGACATTTCTTCCCGGTAGATGCGGCGTCCCATTCCGTCATAGGAGTAGCCGACATAGCTTTCATCCTCGAACTCGGCGAGGGTCAGCTGGTCCCTGTTGTTGTAGCTATACTGAACCTTGCCTTCACTGTTTGTCTTGGAGATGACATTGCCATTGTCGTCATACTCATAACGCTCTTTTCCAGCTGTCTGCAGCTGGTTCATGGCATTATACGTGTATTCGCTGGTTCCTTCGTCATCCGTCATCGTCAGCCTGTTTCCGGCTGCATCGTAGGTGTACTTGACTTTGCTTTGTGGATTCACCAAATAATCTGGCAGGTTATCCACTGGTCCGTTGCTTAGGTCAAGTTCGATGTTTCCATCAGGTCCGCATGATAAAGGTGATTTGTTATTTTTGCCGTTGTTTTCTTTGCCCTTAGACGGTTTT
Organism: Mesobacillus sp. AQ2; assembly: GCF_030122805.1. Taxonomy (NCBI): domain Bacteria; kingdom Bacillati; phylum Bacillota; class Bacilli; order Caryophanales; family Bacillaceae; genus Mesobacillus; species Mesobacillus sp. AQ2. The sequence continues at coordinate 4,543,695 of NZ_CP126080.1, forward strand.
TCCTTTTCTGCCGGTTTTCCTTTTCCTTTTTCAGAGCTGTCTTTTCCGCCCTTGTTTGGATTATTTCCTTTATCAGACTTGTTCTTGTCTTCTCGAGCAGGAGACTTGCCCTTGTCTTTAGTTTCACCAGTAGTTTTCTCTTCTGGCTTTCCTGTAGTCTTCTCCTCTTTGGCCTTCTTCTCATCTGAAGCATTAGGCTCTTTATTTTTTTGTCCTTTCTCCGAACCTGGTGCCGTTTCAGAAACATCAGCTTTTGCTGCTTCGGCCTTAGAGCCGCTAAAGAAGCTGACTATGCTTTCCCACAGATTCTTAAAGAACCTTCCGATTGCCTCTGCCGCTGCTTTTATTTTTTCTTTAATAAAGGCAATGATTTTGTTTTCGTTTTTCTCTTCCTCAGTCTTTTTGTCTTTTGAGTCTGACGAAGCTGCTGCTTCCTTCACTTCATCCTCAGCATTAGAAGAATCAAGAGTGGAATCCAGAGCTTCTTCTTTGCCAACCTTTCCATTTTCCGGGTTTTCTGATTCGGACACTGAGGTGCCTGTTGCGTCTTTCTCCTCAGAACCGCCAATCATGTCACCAATAAGAGGAAGGGCAACAATTTTTTCTTGTATTTTCTTCATTCCAGATTCGATCGACTCTATTCCTGATTCAATCGACTCTGAAATTTTCCCCGGTTTCTTGCTGCCATCGGAAGGAGTATCCGGCTCATTCCTCAGTCCTTTGATCTTCTCCTTTGGATAAATGACTTCTGTCAATCGATTCAAGGCATCGTAGCTATACTTTGTAGCCGCTCCGTCTTCCTCGATCTGCGCAGTACGATTGCCGTTTTTATCATACTGATACGCAAAGGAAGAGAAGACTCCATCTGAATTTTTGTTTTCAATTTCAGACAGGTTTCCATCTTTGTCATAGCTTCTGGCAATGGTGTTGCCGTTCGCCATGCTTCTCTTGATTTCACGGCCCAGGCCATCGAACTTAAAGGATGTGACGTTTTCATCAGGATCCGTCACACTGGACATTTGGTTCCGCTCGTCATAGGTATAGGCAGTGGTCCGATCCTCGCTGTTTGTTACCTGGAGCATGTTTCCAACTGCATCGTACTTGAATTGCAGCTGTTTTTCCAGCTTTACATTGTCCTGCAATGTCATCCTGCCCATCGCATCATATTGATATTTTTCATGGGATGCAGGGGAAGACAATTCCGACAATCTTCCGGCTTTATCATATTGATAGTTGATCTTTTCATCGCCATAGTCGGCGCTTTTCACCTGGCTCAGCTGTGAGTATTGATAAGCAACCGTATTGCCATTCGGCATCGTGACGCTTCCGAGCTGGCCTGCAGGGTCATATGAATATTGCGTCTGCTTGCCGAGCGGATTTGTCTCTTTTGAAACCTGGCCATTAAGATTATACTGCCAGCTTCTCATGTTTCCATTCGGGTCGGTCTGCTTGATCATCTGGCCGAGCTTGTCATATTCATATTGGGCAGTTCCCTTTAAAGCATCCTCTACCTTGGATAACCGATTCAAAGAGTTATATTGATAAGAGGTATTGTAGCCTAAAGGGTCTGTTTCTTTTACAAGATTGCCCGCTTTGTCATATTCATATTTTCTCGTATTTCCTTGAGGAGAGATTTCCTCAACAAGACGGTTCAGTGGGTCGTATTTATAGCTGGTTACGGCACCAACCTGATTGTTAACAGTCAGCATGTTCCCGGCTTTGTCATACTCCCAGTGAGTCTTGTAGCCTTTTGCATCTGTTACCTGGACAGGACGGCCGATTTCGTCGTATTGGTACGAAACCTGGTGCTCAAGCGGATCTGTTTCGCTTAATACATTTCCTTCCGCATCATACGTATACTTCGTTTTAAAACCAAGAGGATTGGTTTCCTCAAGGAGGTAGCCTACTTTATTGTATGTGTATTTCCATGTCTCTCCCGCAGGATTTGTCTTCTCGAGGGTCCTGGAGAGCAGGTCATATTTAAATCCGGTTTCCCCTCCAGCCGGATCTGTCAGCACTTCAAGATTCCCGGCGCTGTCAAACTTGTACTTTGTTGCGCGCATCAGCGGGTCGATTGCTTTTGTATTCCTGCCAATGGCGTCATATTCGTAAGCCCAGATTCCGCCTTCAGGATCGATTTCCTGTACGAGATTGCCAAGCTTGTCATACTTGTAAGCAGATTTTCCGCCGTCTGGGTTTGACTGGGCAGCCAATCTGTTCAGTTTGTCATACTGGTAGGAAATTTTCCCGTCCGCCGGGTTCGTCATGCTTGTCATGTTGCCAGCAAGGTCATATTCATAGCTTGTTGCATGGCCATTTTTATCGACTGCCGAAAGGACATTGCCCACTGAGTCATAAGTTGTTTTTTCAATATTGCCGAGTGCATCCTTCACTTCCGTCAGACGGTTAAGAGGATCGTATTTATAAAATGTCTTGTTCCCTAAAGGATTCGTTTCCTCAATCAGATTCTGGAGCGCATCAAATTTTTGGCTAATGACTGCTCCAGTTGGATCGGTTACTTTTACGATTCCTGCCTGATCACTGAACTCATACTTCGTCGTTTTGCCGCGTCGGTCTGTTTCAGATACCAGCCTGCCAAGGGCATCATAATCAAATGAACTGCTTTTCCCCATAGGATCGACAGTTTCAAGGATATTTCCGACCTCATCATATTGGTACTTGGTGACCCCGGCCATTGGATCGATTGTTTCTATATTTCTTCCCAGTGCATCATAATTATGTGAAGTGACTGCACCATTCGGCATGATTGCCTGTTTTAAACGGCCGGCCTGGTCGTATTCATAGGATGTTGCCTGATTAAGCGCGTTGATTGTTTTGATCAGCTGGCCAAGCTTATCGTACTGGTATTGTGTCTTATTTCCTGCAGGATCCGTCACTGAAAGCAGCTCACCTGCAAGGCTGTATTCCATTTCGGAATTCTGGCCAAGGGCATCGGTTACTGTCTTTACGTTGCCGAATTCGTCATATTGGTAGGAAGTATTATTGCCAAGAGGGTCAGTCATGCTCGTAACCCTTCCCAAGGCGTCATACTTCATTTTTTGTTCGGCTCCATTAGGCTGTGTCACCAACTCTGCCTGTCCTAATGGATTGTATTGATACTCTGTCTTCCCTTGAAGCGGATCCACCATCTCTTTAACCCGGCCAAGCTTGTCGTATGCCCATGTCATCGTCTGCTTGAGCGGGTTCGTCATGGTTAGGGTCCGGCCCATCACATCATAGGTATAGCTGGTTGCTCCCTTGATATCTTCCGATTTTGTCACTCTGCCGAATGAATCATAGGACAGTGTCGTTTTCTGCCCTAGCGGATTAATGGCCTCATATAATCTGCCTGCATCATTGTACTTGTATTCTGTAACAGCATTATCCGGCCGTGTTTCCCTTGTGACCTGGTCAAGGACGTTATAGTAAAATTGTGTTTTTTGGCCGAGTGCGTCCTCAATGATGGTTGGACGGCCTGCCTTGTCATAGGTCCAGGCTGTCTTTTCGCCAAGAGCGTTGCTAAACTCGCTGATCAAGCCCAGGCTATTGTATTTGTATGTCAGTTTCGTTCCATCTGGACGAGTGTAAGTTGATGTGTTATCTGCTGCATTATAGGTCCACTTATGGACTCTGTCCATCTGGTCTACTGTTTCAACCAGGCGGTCCAGTTCATCGTATTTGAAGGTTTGAGTGCTTTCTTTTGGACCTATGATTTTTTCGGTACGGCCTAATTCATCGTAATAGAATGAAGTGACCTGGTTCAGCGGATTTTTAATCGCCGTCAGGTTCCCTATCGCATTATAAGAATAGGTAATCTTTCCTCCTGCAGGGTTGATTACCCCTGTTGCATGGCCGTTTTTATCATAATCATAACTCGTGACCTGTCCGAGAGCATTTTTCACTGTGGCGAGCTGCCCGCCAGGATGGTAAGTATACTCCTCGGTGGTTCCGTCACGGAGCGTCTTTTTATAAACCTGTCTAATAGAATCATATAAATAAGATTCTTTTGTGCCGTCCTCATATACTTTATCCTTTAATAAGCCAAGTCCGTTATAGACATACTGGACTGTCTGGCCATCAAAAGATTTCTCTTTTTTCAAACGCCCGATTGAATCATATTCATAGCTTTGTACTCTTCCTGCTGGATCAGTGATTGATGTAATCTGCTGGGAGTTATTGTACTTATAGCTGGTTGTGCGGCCAAGCTCATCCTTGATTGTGTCAACCAGGCCCTTTGAGTTATAAACATACTCGAGTGTACCCCGTGGCGATGTCACTTTCTCCGCCCCGTGCTCTCCATAAACATAAGAGGTTGTACCCTCGATTGTTTTAAAGGTTTTCAGTCTGCCAAGTCCGTCCCAATCATAGGATATCACCTGGTTTCCTGGTGCCGTTACAGTTTTTACCCTTCCAGTCTTGCTGTCATAGGAATAGACATATTGGTATCCTTTTGGGTTTGTAATGGTTTCCAGTTTGCCAGCGTTATCATACTTATGGGATGTCACCTGACCCAGCTGGTTGGTAATCGTCAGGATCCTGCCAGCCTTGTCATAGGAATACTGCAGCGTCTTCCCATCAGCATAGGTGATCTTAAGGAGATTCCCATCCCCGTCATATTGATATTGCTCTCTATAGCCGTTAGGCTCCTGCATCGATTTGATGTGCCCAAGGCTGTCAAAAGTGTAGCTGGTGATTTCACCTTTTGCGTTCTTCGCCTGTTTCATGTTGCCAAAAGCGTCGTATTCGAAGGTGATTTGAGCGCCAGCAGAATCCTTCGCCCAAAGCATGCGGCCCTTGCTGTCGTGGCCATAAGTCGTAACAATTCCATTTTCCGTTTTCTTTGTTAATTTTCCGTTGGAATCGTAGTCATAAACGGTTGATTTTCCAGTGGATTCATTGATCGTTTTTGGCTGATTCCATAAGTCCTCATATGTATAGGTTGTGGTTACGCCAAATATGTCAGTCTTTGTCTTAATACGATCCTTATCATCATAGGAAAAGCTTTCTGTTCCTGTGCTGGAAATTTTCTTCGTTATCTTTCCATTATCGTTGTTTTCAAAGTTTGTCTGATATCCCAGCGGGTCAGTGACACGGACAGCCTTCTCTTTTGCAATATGATAAGTCCATGCTTCTCCTGCTGGATTTTGCTTAATGGTTTTCGTCAGTTTTCCTGAACCGTCAGTTGTATAAGAATAGCTATACAGGACAGCGCCAGCAGGATTTTTCGCCGTTTTGACACGATTGTTGCTGTCATACGTGAATGAAGTGGTTTCCCCTTCACCATTTGTGATCCCTGAAATACGGCCGCCGTCATAAGAATAAGTGATTGATTTATTTCCTGGGTAGTTTACGTTTTCCAGTCTTCCAGAGCCATCATAAGAGAAGCTGATTTTACGGTTTTCTGGATCAATCAGCTCACTGATATGGCTGCCTGACCATTTGATCTGGATCGTGCGGCCGTAATCGTCTGTCATCGTTTCAAGCTTGCCTTTATTGTCGTAACCGTATTGAATGCTGTTGCCATAACGATCTGTTTGTTTGACCAATCTTCCGACTTTTTCGTCCTGGCCTTTTCTCCACGATGCATAGTAGCCATAATAGGTATATTTTGTTTTATCAGCTGTTTCAACAACATACTCAAACTGGCTAATCCTTGTAAGCTTATCGCCATTGGCCGCTGTAATATACTCGCCCTTGTCAAGCTCATAGTTTGTCATGGAGTCTTCATCGTATTCGGTCACATAGGCATTCGGATCTTTCTTGTCGAATGCGTAGCTTTGGGTGCTGCCGTCTAGGCGGCTTTCTCCCATTGAAAACTCGGCATACATTTCGAGTCTTGATTCCAGTGATGTGGTCCAGCCTTTCCCAAAAGGACCATCTTCGGTATTATTGCTGGAGTAATCTCTCTTGATGCCAAACGGACGCAATACTTCCGGAACAAGAATATCTTCTTCCTTCAGTTCCAAATATCCGTTTTCGATGTTGATAGGTGGTTCAGCAGTCGTGTTTGCAGGCGGCGGTGCCTGCTGCTGCTTTCGTGGAGCCACCTGGCTGTTTGGAATTTCCGGTGAAGTATTTGGCACCGGGGGCTTGATTCCCTGGGCTGGATTGTTGACCGGCTGATGCTGGTCGATTTCCGGCAGCAGGCCAAGAAGGTTCTCAGGATTCGAATAAAACTCCTGTTCAAAAGCCTTCTTCTCAGCAAATGCCTGTGCTGGATAGACCCCAACACTACTGAATAGGATGATTGCAGATAAAAATATTACGGTAAATCTTTTAAAATACATAAAAACTCCTTTCTTTCCGTCTGTAAAAGGGCATACTTCGCCTTTTGGTTACCGGTAAAAAAGGAGTTTACTAGGATGAATGATTCACGGCAACCCAGCCGCCATAATAGGATATACCCACCTTAGGCCTGAAGCTTTGCGTCCCCGCCTTTCAACGGGTTTGCCTTTTACTTGAATAGTTATAAAGTTATAGTTCAATATAACTATACTACATTATTTTACAAATTCTGATTATTTTTTATAAAATAGGACAATTTTCCTAATTATTGTCGAAAAAAAGAATCCAGAGGATGGATTCCTCTGGATTCTTTTTCTTTATTCTTCAACTTTCATCCTTCTTCTGCGTATCACTACCGTAGTTGCGGCAACTACAAGACCTACTACTCCGGCCAGTGTACCGCCAAGCAAAGGTTTATTTTCATAAAACTTCACCAATGCTCCCTTTTCGACGATTTCAAATGAAATGACTGTTGTTTTTTCATTGCCTGCTTCGTCATATGCGGTAACTGCGATTTCGTAAGGCTTGATTTCAGCCAATTTGGTTTTGATTACTTTGTAGCCATTTTCTTCTAATACGTCCCCTTCGAACATTTCGCCGTTAATCATGACAGATTTTATTTTGTCATTCGGGTTATCGAGGCGGATGGCGATGTCAACAGGGTCATAGTATTTTTCTTTATTTTTCACACCTTCATAAACTACCTTTGGCGCGGTTTTGTCGATAATGAACTCGACGCTCAGCTGCTGGATGTTGCCTGCCTTATCCTTTACTTCGAAGAACATGACGTGCTTTCCTTCTTCCTTGATCGGGTCGCCAGCTTCATATGGTTTTCCATCAAGCATCATCGCAATGATGTCATAAGAACTCATGTCCTCGATCAAAAGCTGAGGCAGAAGGTCGGTGTTGAAATACTTATTCGAAATCGGCTCTTTGAACTTGATGACTGGCGATGTTTTATCGATTGTGAAGACAATCGTTCTTGATGAAATATTATTCGCCAGGTCTGTTACGACTGCTTTTAAAATATAATCCTGTTCGTATTCAAGCTTTGTTCCGTTTTCGAATGTCTTGCCGTTCAAGGTTACGGATGTCTTGCTGCTATCCAGATGGATGTCTGAATACGTCACTTTCGGCGCAATGTTTTTATTGAAGAATCCATCGAGTACGCCGGAAATATTCAGCATTGGCTTTGTAGTATCAAGTGTGAAGCCTATTTCCAGTGTTGATTCATTGCCGGCTTTGTCGCGAGCAAGAACCTTGTATGTGTATTTCATTTCCTTTGCTGCAACAGGGATGTTTCTGCCAAGGTTTGCGCCGTTGTTCAGAGTAGCCGATACGATCATATCCTCTGCTTCATCCAGGGCAAACTCTGGAGTGAATACTTCATTGATATACTCGCCATTCTTAATGACACGATTCTGTCCTTTAAACTTCGGCGTAATGACAGGCTTCGTCTTATCGATGGTGAACTTCATCGTCTTGCTGAAGCTGTTGCCTGCTTTGTCGGTTGCTTCAACCAGGATGTTGTATTCACCTTCTCCGCTGAAGTTGTGGCGGAAGGAAGCGAGATCTCCATTAACAGAGAAGCCGCCAGCGTTATATCTTGCACCGTTTCTAGTCACAGCGATTCTGTTGATATCCAGGTTTACGTCCTTGATTGTAGCGTTAACAGGTTTATCAACATTGTAATAGGCGTTATTTTCGACACCAGTGATGTCAATTTCAGGTTTGGTCTTATCGATTGTAAAGGTCCTTTTTTCAGTGATTGGACCGTTACCGGCTTTGTCCTCTGCAGTCGCGAGGATTGTGTATAGGCCGTCCCTGGTAAAATTGTAGCCCAGCTTCGAAAGTTTTCCGCTGTTCTTCCATGTACCAATAGGGAATGCAGCTCCATCTTTCGTCGCGCTGATGCTCACATTGTTCGTTTTATAATTCAGTTCGTCAATCGAGATGGTGACATATTTGCTTTCAGGATTGAAAGAGTTATTTTCTGCTCCATCGATTTTTACGATTGGATTGGTTTTGTCGATGATGAAAGCAAGTTGATCATGTCTCTTTGAATTGCCGGCTTTGTCGGTTGACTTTAGGTTGATGATATATTTGCCTTCTTCAAAGAATGTATAGCTATTTACCGCAACTGTTTTTGAATCAGCAAGCAACTTTAACTTGCCAACATTGTACGGCTTACCATTTTTCTCAACGTTTAGTTCTGTGTTTGAAAGATTGATATTGCGGTCTTCAACTTTCATTTTGACCAGCATGTTCTTTCTGTAGTCATTACCATCTTGAATCTCTGTCGCTAGTTCTACTTTAGGCTCTGTCTTGTCAATCGTGAACTTGAGAGTTTTCATATCAGCACGATTTCCAGCTGCATCTTCTGATTTAACAATGATTTCATAGTCATTATCAACTTCAAACCTGTGCTTTAAAATTGTTTCTTGATCAACGTTTTCCCACTTAACAGGATACTTGACCTTTTCCCCATTCACTTTAAACTCGATTTCCACTTTATTATTTTCAAAGTTTCGCTCGTTTACCTGGATTTTAATCTCTCGGTCTTTGTTATTGAACGAATTATCTTCAGCGCCAGTAATTTTAATTTCCGGCTGAGTATCGTCCACAGTGAAAGTCCTTTTCATGGTTGACTGGTTTCCTGCTTTATCCGTTGCTATGACGGTGAATTCGTAGTTTCCGTCGCCTTTGAATGTGTAGTCATTTGTAGTTTTTTCACCCTTATCGGTCCAGGAAAGTTTTTGTTTCTCCCCACCATTTATCTTGTAATAGACCTCTACATTCATGTATTCATGGTTATGCTCATCAACCTGGACCTTAATCAAGTTTCCGCCCTTTACAAAGTCCCTATCTTTTATTCCACTTAAAGTAAGCTCCGGTTTCGCCTTATCAATCGTGAAAGATATCGGCTTAATGGCATAGCTATTTCCCTTTTTGTCATAGCCTGAGAATTCTAACTTATAGTCTCCCTCTTCTTCAAAAGACAGGACCTGGTAAGCAGTTTTCAGTCTACCTTTATTTTCTTTTGTCCACTTGTCATATTCAACAATTGTCCCGTCTTCTTTTGTGACTTTCAGCAGGGACTTGCTCAGGTCAAGTGTTAAGTCTTCTATGGTGAAGGTCGCATCCTTCAATCCTGGGTAATGGCCACTTTGCTGCAGGTTTTCTACCGTTAGCTTCGGTTCATTCTGGTCAATCGTGAAAGTGATTGCTGAATCATTCACCGGTCTATTTGTTGCTTTGTCCTGGATGTCAAAACGGATTTCATAGTTACCGTCAGCATTGTAGCTATACTTATATAGTGCGCCTTCAAGGTCACCTTCTTTTATCTTCTCGATTACCGGTTTAGCCTTTAAGTCCTCACCGTCACGCCAGACAGAGATCATTGTATTATCAAAATCAAAGTTCTCGTCCGTCACCTTGATGGTGAATTCCTGTTTTCCGCCGTAGTCTTCACCATCATTTAAATCCTGGATTTCAAGGATAGGAGGTTTTTGATCCATGATAAAAGTGAATGGACCTTTAGAGTTCGGGTTATTGAAGAAATCATTTGCTGTCACTTCAACACTGTATTTGCCATCTTCTTTAAAAATATGTTTTGTGTAAGCTGTGAATAGAAATTGTGTAAATGGATCATGTTTAACTTCTGCACCATCTTTTTTTATGGTTAGAGACTTTTCAATCAGGGTTAAATCTGTGACGGAAAAATCAATTTGAGTATCCTTGTTAAAATACTTGCCTTGAAGTTGTTCATTTTCCAGACTTCCCGCCTTCATCGAGATGATAGGGCCGGATTCCTTATCGATTTTAAACTTGGCAGTCTCGTTTATTTCATTGCCAGCTTTATCGATGGCATTTGATTGAATGGTATATTCACCTTCTTCAGACGCTGTGAATGTTGTTTTACCATTACCATTCCTTGTCGAGACGTCCTTTTTATCTCCGTTGGCATACTGCAATTTCACCGTTACATTAGAAGATTGTATGTTAGCTTCATCCAGTGCGATCTCAACTTCCATATTCTCATCGCTTTGCAAGCTATAAGCCTTATCTTTCTCGAAACTGTAAGTGAATTCAGGCTTTGTATTATCAACCACGAAAGAATATGAGACGGGGTCATGGAGAATCCCCTTATTGTGATGGTCCTTAACGGTTACTTTGACTAAATAAATTCCGTCCGGATTTGCAGTACCACCCTTTGTGAGATCATACTCGAATATTTCTGTTGTTCTTTTTGTAGGAACCATTTGCTGCGCGGGAAGTTCCTCACCATCTTTGATAATGACCAGACTTGCTTCCCCAATCAAAATTTCACTGTCAACCTTGACACCAATTCGCTTTGCTATTGCATAATCCTTGATGACTTTTCCCCCATCTGTCATGTTAAACACAGATACTTTTGGTTCATTTCCAGGCTTTGATACTGTCAAATAGAAAATTTTTGATACTTCGTTTCCTGCTTTGTCTTTTGCTTCAATGGTTACTTCATAATTGCCGTTTTCTTTAAAAAGGATATCCTTTGTATACTTTCCAGTTTCCGCAACATCAGCTGTAAATACCACTGCCGCTTCATCATTCTTTTTCTTGGAGATCTTAATCGAATTCGGTAAAAGGTTTACTTCATTCACTTCTGCCGTTAAAGTAACATCTTTTGTGTAAAAATCATCGTTAACGGAGCCATCAGGACCATTTAACTCTGCTGCAGGTTTTGTAATGTCACGATGGACAGCAAAGGAACTTGCTGAAGCAGGATTTTTCCATTTTTCAAGATGTGCTATATCAATGTTGATCTTTACAGCCCCGTCAGCAGCCACTGGAACGGTAATATTGTATAACCCCGTAAAAGCTTCACCTATTCCCTGAGGAGTAACAGCTATATTATTAATGGAGTTTTCTCCTTGTGTTGCCGAAACTGTGATAGGCTTATCAACGTCTGGGTTTATATTAGATTTGTCTTCAATTCTTCCATAATCATCTTGCAAATCGACAACAAAGGAAATATTCTCTTTGTTTGTCCACAGAGTCCCCAAAGGCTGTGATTTCATCTCCCATTGTTGGCCATCAAAAGAAATATACCTTTTGGGCTCTGTCTGCTCCGACAGAACCTTTCCATTTAAAATCAAAACCGAAGAAATTAACACCAGCACGAGTGGAAGAGCGATTGCCCATTTATTTCGGGGCTTCTTTTTCTTTTTCCTAGGTTCAAGCATCTCTTTTTCTCCTTTTAAATAATGGTTTTGGAGTGGACAATCATGATATCCACTTGTTTCTGAAAACTTGGTTCCTCTTCTGTCAGCAAGGTGGTCTCATTGATGTTGTCTAATGGTGTTGTTTCATCCATGTCATCCGGTTCCGCTGTAAGGACGGTAGTTTCATTCCATTCGGACAGAATGGTCGTCTCGGTTGGTGAATCATGGGAGGTACTCTGGCTTGTTGAAACTCCGGCTGCCACTGGTTCCCGCACCGGAACTTCAGCTAATAATGCTGTAGGCTCGTATCCAGCCTGAGTAAGAAGAGCAGTCGGCTCAAGGCCATCCTGTTTAAGCAAAGCTGTCTTTTTGAAGCTCTCCTGGCTTAAGAGAGCAGTCGGATCCATCTTCTCGCTTGCCATCTTTTCGGTCGGCTCCACATATTCACCAGCTGCGACTTCCTTCTCAACATTCTTGCGGACATGGATTTCCTTTGTTGTCGGCTTGGTGCTTGTGTCGGTCTGTTTACTGGTCGTCTTCCGGGCTTTTCTTCCCGCCCCAGGCCAATTCCATCCGGTAAGGTCCGTAATCACCTGGGCAATATTGAGCTTCATATAGACTGTGATGGCTATCACCAGCGTAACCGCTGCCCCTGCCATTCCGCCGTAAAACATAATCTGGTATGCCAATCTCTTTCAACTGCCTTTCTTGAGAAGTGCCCCTTTGCTACTTGGGGCCTTCCCTTTACTCCCCTAGAGAATATTCAAGTTTTCCATACGTCTGGTGAGTTTTTTGAAGCCTTCATCGTCTTTGACGCCAGGCAGGCTGCCTGCTTTTTCATAGACCTTTTTCGCTTCGGCATAATTTCGGCTGCCTTCCTCTTTGTTTTGTTCAATGTCGAGGAGCAGGTTCCCGAATTTCACATGTGCGTCGATGCTGTCAGGGAATTTTTTTAGCGTCGTGTTACGGAAATGTTCGACTGCCCGTGAGAATTCACCCATCTCCTGATATATAACGCCAACTTTGACATAGACTTCTTCCTGGTCGGCGACATTCAAATCGAGCAGATTGTTATAACGCTCGATCGCCTGTTCAAAATCGCCGCGCGCGGTGGCTTTGTCCTCGGAATTCACGCCGCGGCTGTAGTATGCCTGAGCCAGCTTCTGTTCAAATTCCATTTCATATTTGAATTGGAGCTGTTCGTTTTCGAGCTTTGCCAGTACTTCCTTCGCCTTCTGCACAATTTCGATCGCCTGGGTATTGGCATCTGGAATCTGGCTTTTGTAAGAAATATAGATGTTGGCAAGTGAATTGTAGTTATCGATTTTCCTACTGTCGTTGGCAAGGCCATCATTGTACTCGTGGAATTCCATAAGGTCTCCGGCAAATTTGGCATAGTCGACGTTCAGACTGCTCATTGTCGTTGCCAGCGACTTGTAATATTTCGCATCCGGCAGGTCTTTTTCATCGATTTGCTGGAAGTATTTCAGCGCATTGTTATAGTCCCTTTTTACATCGAAATAGGTCATCCCCATTTTGAAAAGGACCTCGTTATTCTTATGGACTCCTCCGTATTCATCCTGTATGTATGATTCCAGCTTGGCGAGTCCTTCGTCGGTCTGGTTTCTATTAATATATAAATCAAGCAGATTGATGTATGCCTCCGGACGGCTCTTGTCGACGCGGGTGGCACTTTCGAGAAGCTTGATCGCCTCGGTCTGCTCTCCGTCCATCAAGGCAATGCTGGCCTGATTAACAAGATTCATATAATCCTGGAACTGTTCATTTTTCATCCCTTTGTAGCCAAGGGCAGAAGTCGTCGAGAATCCGAGGAACAGTACAGCCGGAACAAGGAACATCGCCAGCTTCTTTATCAGCATGTTCTTGTAGCCCTTTGTCAGCCTGTTGATATGTTCGAGGTCATAGCTCAGCTCTTCGCAATTCTGATATCGATTTGCTGGTTCGGCCTGGGTGCATTTTTTGATGATATGCTCGAGGCCTTCAGGAAGTGTCGGATCCCACTCTCGGATCGGCCTGATTTCAAACGGCGGCTCACTGAGGCTTTTGCCGGTGACGAGATGGTAAAGCGTAATTCCCAGGCTGTAAATATCCGTTTTCGCGTCGGTCTGCCTGCCGGAAATCTGTTCAGGGGCCGCATACCCCTTCGTTCCGAGATTCGTAGTGTCAGAGAGATTCTCGGTTTTGAATTCCCGCGCAATCCCGAAGTCAATCAGCTTGATTTTCCCCTCAGGCGTAAGCATGACATTGTCCGGCTTCATGTCGCGGTAGATGATTGGATAAGGCTTTCGGGTGTGAAGGTATCCGAGCACATCGCTCAGCTGCTTCGCCCACTCGATCACTTCTTTTGCGGGGATTTTACCGTCGCGCTTCAGGCGTTCCTTCAGCGACTCACCCTCGATATAGTCCATCACCACATAAATGTCGCCTTCGGACTCGATGATGTCATAGATTTTCGGCAGTGAACCGTGGTCGAGCTTCTTTAGCATGTTCGCCTCAACGACAAGGCTGTTGATCAGCAGCTCGTTGTTGCTGTTGCTGCGCTTGCGGATATCCTTGACGACGAGCGATTTGTTGAGCCGGTTGTCCATTGCCAGATAGACGACACTCATGCCGCCGCGCCCGATCTCCTTCAATATTTCATATCTGTCATCAATAATCGTGCCAATTTGTATCAAAGTCATTCCTCCCAGAAACGCGGGCTGGTTCTTAATGATTTATCGTGATCTTGAACCTTCCCTATGCTTCCTTTTTTGCCAAAAGAATCGAGATATTGTCTGTTTCCTGGCGTTCTTTTGCCAGCTCGACGAGTTGAACGAGCTTTTCTTTCATGGTTATTTCATTGGTAAAATGTTGCGGATTCAGGTTTGTGAGCATTTCTTCCTCAGTGATTTCATGGTAAAATCCGTCGGTGCAGAGCATAAACATGCTCCTGCTTTCGAGTTGGCCTGAAGTAGTGACGACGTTAATGTCCTTTGTTGCGCCCACGCACTGAAGGAGCACATTCCGCCTCGGGTCAATTCTTGCCTGCTCCGCAGTGATGTTGCCGCGCTGCAGCTCGCGTTCCACGAGGGTCTGGTCCTCGGTCAGTTTTACCAGATGGTCAGTGATACTGTAGGCCCTGCTGTCTCCAATCTGCAAAATGTAATATTGCTTTTGGAGGATGAGCAAAGCCGTGATTGTTGTCCCAAGCTTGATGTTCGAAGCCTCGCCATATTCAAGGATTTTAGTGTTCAGGTCGCGGATACGTTCCTCAAGTCTTGCGGGGATTTCGTGTTCAGCAATGCCGGTCTCCAGCATCTCCGGCAGATCATTGTCAAACCAGCCGGACATGCCCCTGATCACCGTCGCGCTTGCAAGCTCCCCATGAGATAGTCCGCCCATGCCATCGCAGATGATGAACAAGCCGTTTTCCCCGGCAGGTGTCTTCGCTGTTTTCAGCAACAGGCCATCCTGGTTCGTTTTCTTCTTGATTCCTATGTCGGTATGATAGGCCACTTGAAATGCCATCGTAGTTCCTCCTATCCATCAATAAAGCCTGAAGATGAATTCCTCGTTCGCGAGCTTGATTTTGTCTTCATGCTTGATTTTGACTTTCTCCTTAGGCGAGACCTTCACGCCATTCACGTAACTGCCGTTGGTCGAGTGATTGTCTTCCAGGAAGTATTCGCCGTTCAATACGATCACATGGGCATGAACCCGGCCGATCACTTTATTTTCAGAGGCAAAGTCCGCCCTCATGGGGTCGCGGCCGATTTTGAAAAAGTCCTTGGCAATTGTAATTTTTTCGTTCTTTGATACCGCCAGTAAAAATGGCCTTCGGGTCGAATGGCCGAGGGTTGTTGTTCCCTCATCCTCATCGTCCGGAAAAACTCCCAGAACTGTTGTCCCTTCGTGCTCCGGTTCACTGCTGGCAATGGCCGGCTGGATATTAATTGACGTACCACCGCCTAGTGCTGAAGCATCTTTTAACAAGGCATTGTTGTCACCGAGCTCAGCCCTCGTGATTCGCTTGTAATTGACCTCTTCCTCGATTTCAAGCTTGCGTCCTGTTTTTACATCCTTCTTCTGGCTTGTATACTCGGAGGTCAGCACGCCATTGTCGACACTCGTTTTCATAGTGTGAACTTCGCTGCCCGGGCTGTAAAAGTTCGGGTTGATCGCCGGAATTTCAAGCTCTGAGGATTCCAGCAGTGGTTCTTCGTCTGTTGTTGCTGCTTGTAGTGCCGCTTCCTGCTTCGGTTTTTCGGGCATTTTGTATGGCTGACGTACGAGCGTTTCATCCCCGCCAAGCTCATTCATCTTTTCTAATAGACGTTCCGGCGTGGTTTCCTCTGACTCAATCAGGAAGTTATGGAGTTTGATGAAAAATACGGCATCATCATTTTCGTCGTAAGGAGCCGACAGCAGCAATTCCTGCAGGAATCCTTTAAGTGATACCTTTTCAAAAATATTATTTTTTATTGGGAGGTAGATAAAAACTAATCTGTTTGAAAAATTATCAATAAAGATGTCACGCTGGCTGAACACAAAATTCGCGATATCCAGGCCGCTGGCTTGAGCATCCGCCAAGGTTTCGGCAATGTTGAGGAAGCTGTTGTACAGCCGCTCCTTCGTCGCCGGCGCGGAATTCAGCATTTCAAGCGTGTTATCGGAAATCATGTCATAGCGAAGAAAGCAGTTCTCTCCCTCTAAAATCGCATGACACGGCAGGATTCCCGGAACCCGGCTCGCTCTCAGCAGCTCCACCTGGCCGGCATCGATATCCGCCTTGCTTTCTGCATGATAATAAAGGAATTTCGAAATTCCGTAGCTTTCCAATTTAAATTCCACCTGTTTGATCATCGCGCTTCGACTCCAATTTTGAATTTATGTATGGTTTTAGGTTGAGACCATCCTTTAAGGACGTTTATCTCCAGTTGGGCCCATTTTATCTCCAGTTGAAAAGCTTTTATCTCCAGTTGAAGAACTTTTATTTCCAGTTGAAGAGCTTTTATCTCCAGTTTGGTGATTTTTTACAGCGAATCCCATTTTTAGAGGAAAACAAAAGCTTTCCCTCCTGCAAAATCATGGATATTTCCTGTTGGAGCACTTTTTTTCCAGGTTGCTCCTCATATATGAAAATTGCCCTTAATTAGGGGTACATTTTACAGAAGGGCAAACTGCCAATGCCGCTTGCCCCCTACCCTCTGTAAAAAGTGATTACTTAAAAGAGCTGGCGTTGTTGTTGATTGCTGTTTCTGCGGTGTTGTAGTTTGTGACAGTGTTATCCAAGAACTTGGCGTAGCTGTCGACGACCTGGCGATATTCTTCAAATCGTGGTGCCAATGAGTTGAAGTTGCCGCGGATTGTGTTGGATGCATCAGAGTTCCATGATGACGCAAGTGCATTCATGTCCTTCTTGATTTCTTCCAATCTAGTGGATAGTTGCTGGTTCAGCGTGCGGATCTGGCCCGCCGTTTTGCTAACCTCGCCGAGCGAGATTTTGATTCCATCTCCTGCCAATGTATTTCACCTCCTGCATTATGTTATGGATTAGTTGCTCAATCTCTTAGCCTGGTTAATGACTTCAGATTGAGTGTCGCGGTATGTCTTCGCGCTCATCTTCAGGAACTCAGAGTATTGTCTCATCAACTGAGTCATCTTCTGGAAGTCGTCCATGAAGCCTTTGATCTGTGCAGTGTAAGCCTGGTTGTCAGCACCTTGCCACGCTGCAGCCATGCCTTCGACTTCGTTGAAAAGAGCTTTGTAGTTTCTTTCGTAGTCAGCTGCCTGCTGGTCAATCTTGTTAGCAGTCGTTTCAAGCTTCGCTGGTTCAACAGTGATTGATCTTGCCATCATTTTTCACCTCCTTTCAAGTCTGATAGAGTTATATTCTTCTTAATTTGTAGCTTACATAGCGGTACTTTTCCGCAGACCGGCGCAAACCCGACGCTGCTTTTACAGAACCGATCCCTTTAAATTCGTGACTGATCCCATTCGAAATATCATCAAGCTCCCTGGCGATTGCGTTCGCTTCGTTGGCAATCCTGTTAATCTTGCTTTTCACTTTCGCATCCATTGTTTACCCCCTGATCGAACCGGCTTTTCCGGCAAGATATCTTTCATTCTTCTGTAAAAGTTCTGCCGTGGTGTAAAGGTAATTGATGCTATCCGGAATCCGGAAGTCGAAAGACGTGCTGATATCGGCAGCAAGGACATTATCCAGCCCGGACAATCCCGCTTCCCAGTATAGATTGTCAATCATGTCGTTGAGCTGCGCGATCCGCCTTTGGACCGAACGGAGCCGGTTGGCGTAATAGTACAGCCTTGGGATGTCTACTTTTATATAGGGTTCGATTGGGAAGTTGTTGCCGTTCAGGCCGTCTATAAAATTGCCGATTTTAACTGCAGCCTTTGATATGAGCTCGGCAAAGAATGAATTTACCTTTTCCTCGAACTCTTTTTTTGCTTTTGCCAGTCCCACGACAAGCTTCACCGTCTGTTCACGGATTAAATGGGCAGCTGCTGTCATTGCTTTGGCCGTGTAATGCATGACAGCTACCGCGGCATTAGCGACTACGTAAGCTGCCTTATAAACCCTGATCGGAGTGGAGTTAGATAGTTCACGGAAGATGTCTTCAAAAATCATATTGTTTAGGACAGACCTGCCAAACGATTGACCATTCTCATAAACTTTGAAATTGCCATTTTCATCAAATCCAGCACTGCTCGTTAATGAATGAGGATAGAATGGTTTTTTAATATCATAATCCTCTTTAATACCAATCGTTTTATCGACATACGGTACTTTGCCAAGTTGCGAGACAGGATCATAAGCATAAACGATGAAATCATGCCGATCTCCCATCAATGCCTCTTGTTCCTTCTTGGATAGAGACCACCAATATAATGGGGCAGCATTTATTACATATGCCTTGGTGTTATCATCAAGGTTGTTGATAAAAACGTAATCCGCCAGGTTGCCGCCCTTGGAATGGCCAAGCAGCAGCCTTTCACCCGATGCCTCTCCAAGATATTTTTGATAAAATTCATTTGCTTCTTTCTGTTGCTTGATTTCCACTCCCATTGAAGCTTCAAAATTGGAGGTCCAATCAGTCCTTAAGTGACCCATATCCCCCATCGCCTCACTGCCTCGGAAAACAGCAGTCGCGTTTCCGCTCTTATCTTCGAATGCATATCCAACAAAACCGGAGTCGGATGCACCTTTAGAATTGTTTCCTTCATTAGGGTTAAAGTTCTGGTAGCCTGATAATTTTACGTTATGAAGATTTGAACTTTTAAAACTACCACTTGAAAAAAAAGCCTCTAGCTGTTTATAGCTATCCTCATTTTTATCAGCACTCATTTTTGCATAATCCCAAATCCGCTCTATGCTTTTGCCGTTAAGAGGTTGATTATTAGGCAAATCATAGTATGACAACATTAACAGGACATTTTTCTCTTCATCAGTTAGTTTATTAAGGGACATATTATCACCCCTCTTGCGGTTGATAATATTCTTTAATCTGCTCAGGGCTGCTAATATCCATTGAATCATCAACCATAATAGTTCCGTACACCTTAGCATCCAGATTTGACCAGTCAATATTGTTCACATTAGATGTCCTCATATAGTCAGATACATTTTCAGAACGATCTACAAAGCCGACAGTCACTCCATAATATTTCGCATTAGACTCCTTTAGTTCGTTCAGCAATTGATATACCGGCTCCAAATATTTCTCTACTTCCGGTTCTCCGTCGGTTTTCACTGCAATATTTAACGTAAGCAAAGCACCATTTTCATCTGTTTGTAAAAAATCAGTGACAGATGAATCTTTCTTTTCTGCAGTGTATTTCTCTTCTTCCACAAACAGCATTGTCTTGAACTCGACATCTTCATTGAAAGCCTGGTTCACCTTATCCTTATAAAGCTGGTCAAGCTGATTTGACCAAACGGATAAAATATAGGTGTCATAGTATACTCCATCTTCATTTCTACTTTCACCTGCAAGGAAAACAAGCTCCGGCTTTCCTTCTGGATGAGCCATCACTTTGTCTTTTCCATACATTTCCGGAAAGATAACACTGCCTTCTTTTACACTTTCAATCTCAAACTTCTCACCATATTTTTCTTCCAAATGCTCCATAACCTTACTCTCCGAACTCATACACCCCGCACCTCCCATTACTACGAATAAAATCACTGCAGTCAGCTTGATCCATTTTTTCAAGTTCTCCACACCTTCCGTATTTAAAAACAGGAGCGGTCGGGTTATGAAAACCGCCCCCAAGGTCATATGTTCATATTCTGTGAGACGTGCATCGCCCCTGCGTCGCTCTTTCCGTGACACAAGAACCGTCCCCATGTCTCTAGATCAGCATCAGCTTAGCCCCGTTCATCAACCCATGTTCCTCGACGGTCTGGTTGATATTCAAGATGGTGCCGGTTTTGCGGTCACAGAGGATGGTGTCGGCTGTTGCTGAGAAGTATCCCTGTGACAGTTCGGTCATGGTGCCGGCGAGCAGGAAGACGACTTCGTGCAGTTTGCTCTCGGGCGGCAGGAAGACGTCGTATGATTTTTCCGAGGCGGGGATGAAGACCTCTACGAGCACCTTATCCATGGTACGCTACCTCCTCTTGCATGCTCTCAACTGAGGTTATCAGCTTCACTAGTGTTGCTTTCCCTTTTGTCACAACGTAACCGAAGCCTGGAGGTATTTCCTGGTACATATCGTTTGTCACCTTGCCGATCTTCATGATGTACTGATCCGTGATGCCGTTGCCTGCCCAGATGAGATCGCTTAGCGATACGTGCTGCTTAAACCAGGCTTCGAATGAAACCGAGCTCAGTTTATCGGCGCTGTCGGAGATGATCAGGTTCACATTCAGGCCATTTCCTTTTTCAAGGAAGACCTTGAGTTTATCCTGGCCGTCCGGCGACAGATACATCATCAGGTCGGTAAAGGAGTCGATGACGCAGGTGATGTTGCCGAATACTGGCGGCTGTTCGCCCGCTTCGATTGCGTCCTTCGTCGTATTGTTGCGGTGGACGAGCGTGTTGAACAGATAGACGATTGTGTCTTCGAGTTCAGCAGGCTCAGCGATATACTTGTAATCCTGCGTGCGGCCCGCCGCAAAGTGCTCATTAGGGTCGATGACGATCAGCTCCCTGCCTTCAGAAGCGTTGAACATTTCAGCGACACCCTGCATGAAGCTTGAGCACTGGTCGTTCTGCATTGCTGTCACGACATTTATATAATTGCCAAGGAAATCGAAATGAGCTGTCTTCAGCGAGTTTTTCTCGATGCCAACCGGCACTTTGTTGCTGGTCATATTTTTTGCTTCATCACGGAGATAGTTCAAATCCACTTTTTCCGGAAGGATCGGAACGCGCATTGCGGCCGGCTGCGTCCAGGTTTCACGCAGTTCCTTACAGTAATCGGTAATGAAGGTATACATATTGTCTATATCGCTTGTGATATGGGCCGTCTGGAATTCATATGTGGTATCGTTCTTGAATATGCCGCGGCCCTTTGATTTGGATGGATAAACTCCGTCCGTATTGCCAAGCACTCCCGAGTATTCACTCTGGTCATTCAGCTGGAGCACATACATTTGCTTGAAGTTCTGCAGCAGCCTGTAGCGTATCGCCCCCGTATTGATCGCGGTGACGATGAAGTAAATGCCATACTTCAGCCCCTCGCGCGTCAGGAATGATATCCCTTCCTCGAGTTCCTCGAACATTTCCGAGAATGCTGCGTAATTGTGGATTGCCACAATGATTGACGGCAGGCTCTCACCCGACATCTCGTTGTAGGTAATAAAATCGCCGCCGTAATTTGAAAGCAGCTTCTTCCTCCGTTCAATCTCGCCTGTCAGCATCTTGAACAGGTTGTGGATCTTCTCGCTTTCATGCGACAGCATGACATCGCCGACATGCGGCGCTTCCTTGAACCAGACCAGTGTCTCGGAACCGAAGTCCAGCAGGTAAAAATTCACTTCGTTCGGCGTATGCTCTTCCATCAATGAGTAAAGCATCGTCGTCAGGAAGGTCGTCTTGCCGCTGCCTGCGATTCCGTAAATGACGGCATTTCCTTCCTCAGTGATCGGCATCCTCATGACCAGCTGTCTCTGGTTCGCAGGATCATCGTATTCGCCGATGATCGGATTCAGATGGAAGCCTTGCTGGACGACACCATATTTCTTTTTCAGCTTATCTACGTAAATCAGTTCAGGTATCGGCTCAAGCCACAACTGGCGGACCTTGATATTCTCCTGCTGCGCCATTTTCGCCAGGTATTCGGTAATCTCATCAATTTGCTTCGGCGGGTTCTTCACCACCGACTTGCGCTTATCGATACGGGCATTCTTGATGACGCGGCCGAGGTCATCGATGACGATGACGCTGTCATCCTTATGCTTTTCAACTCTGTCGGACGGATAGTATGGTGCACCTGCCCACGCGGACTGCCCCAGCTCGAACAATTCATTGAAGCCGACCTGGAGGTAAAAACGTCCAGTCTGCTTCAGCTCCGCGGCGTCAGGACGCTTGATGACCTCCATACTGTCCGCTTTTTCCTGCACCTTCAAGCTGATGCGGAATTTACTGTTGCTCCAGATCTGGTCATCAACGACACCTGATGGCTTCTGTGTCGCCAGAATCAGGTGGACACCAAGGCTTCGGCCAATACGCGCCGCACTGACAAGCTGCTCCATGAATTCTGGCTGCTGGGCCTTCAGTTCGGCAAACTCATCGGAAATGATGAACAAATGCTGCAGCGGCTCTGTTACCATGCCTTCACGGTATAGTTTCTGATATTTATAGATATCGATATTACTCTGGTCAACAACACGGCTCGTTTCGCTAAAAATGGCCTGGCGGCGCTTCAGCTCACTCTGGATTGAAATAAGTGACCGATTGACCGCAGCTCCGTCAAGGTTGGTGATTGTACCTGCCAGGTGTGGCAGATCCTCGAATGCATTCGCCATGCCGCCGCCCTTATAGTCGATCAGGATGAATGCAACTTCATCTGGATGGTAATTGACCGCAAGCGATAAGATGAACGTCATGATGAATTCACTTTTACCGGAACCGGTCATCCCGGCAATCAACCCGTGCGGTCCATGGTACTTTTCATGCAGGTCGATCATGAACGGGTCGCCCTGCGTATCGACACCGATTTGCGTTTGAATCGTATGGACCGGATTGTTTTCCTTCCATTTTGTCAGCGCATTGAGATGCTCTATTTTTCCGACGCCAAACATTTCCAGGAATGTCAGCATGTCAGGCAGGGTATATGCCTTTTGTGAGGTATTCAGCTGGATATTGGCCAATTTTACAGCCAGATTTTCAGCATTCCCCTCCAGGTAGCTGTCTGCATTGAAACCAACATACTTCCCGGAAATATCGTCTTTGTCATAGATTTTTGAAAAACTCTTGTCAAGCTCGATGACATTCGTACATTCCTTCGGCAGGTTTTTCAGCTCGTCATAAAGGGTGACCAGGCTGAATCTGATATTCTTTTTTTCTTTTAATATGAGGTTGATCATCTCAGCCTTTGACGCGAGGCTCTTGCTCATTGAGAACACGATATAATGCTGTTCGATTTCAGCTAGGTCTTCCTCGTCGAGTGCCTGGCGCGCTGCAATTTCTTTTTCAAAGTAAGCCGAAAGCTCCTTGATTTCATTCGCATCTGTAGCGACGAAGCGGATTGTCTTGCCATCATCCCAGACATGCGGCAGCCACTTCACGAAATTCCATGTATCATGCTCATGGTCATCATAGATGAACACCAACTTCAGCTCGTCATAACTGTGCAATGCTGTCAGCTGGAAAATCAGCCCCTGAACGAAGCTCTTCACTTCTTCCCTTCTGCCGATGATGCCGCTGATCCGTTCATCCGTCAGGTCGACCGTGACCGGAACATCCTTTAAAATCTGCGGCTGCTCCACGATTTGATACAATTCATCCTGAAGATTATCATCCTCAAGCATGAAGCGCTTTTCCGGATATTTGATCTCTGCGTTGAGGGGCAAATCGCCGATTCCAAGACGCACTTTTAAAAAGTCATTCTGCCCGATCCCGCGCTCCCACAGATTCCGCTGGCGGCGCTTGATCCTTGTCAGGCAGTTTTCCAATGTGACATGGTTTTCAAACAGAATCTCGCTCTGGTGCTTGCACTCATCTGCGATGACCTGTTTCATGTCTGCAAGGTATTTCAAATATTTCTCCTGGCGGATGCCTTCAAGCTTGATCCGGCGCTTCTTTTCGTATCTTTTTGTTAAAATCGGCCAAAGTACGGTACCGATCAACATGCTGAACGACATAACAAGCATTGGCAACGCCTGTATGATATTCCCGTCATTGCTCATGACGTTCTGTAACATCAGGAGTCCGGTGAACAAGGATGCCATCCCCATCGTGATGGACGGTCCCAACAGGAGCATCAGCGGTGTTTCATCAACATTCGGCTGCGGCGGCGGCGGATCGATTTTTATCGTCGTTTCCTCAATATCCCTCTTGAAACGCGGTGAACGGTAAAAAAGCTGATCATTTTCTTCTTCAATATGTATTTCATCGAGGTTGATTTCTTTCTCTACTACCGGCTTTTCGGCAATGAAGGAATTGAACGCATTCCGGTCAAGGAATACAGATTTATGTGGATTGTTAAGCGACAACAGGCGGCCGTTGAAAATGATCTTAAGGCCCATGATAAAAATGACATCGCCAACAGCCAGCTGCTTTTCCTTGATTCTTTCGCCATTGACATATGTACCGTTCGAACTGTTGAAGTCCTTGATCACAGCCTCGCCCTTGCTGCTGTATTCAATGACGCAGTGTGAACCTGAAACTAGTTTGTTCGAGAAGCAAATCTGGCTGTCCTGGGAACGGCCGATTTTTATGAGATTGCTTGTTGCGATATGTTTTGTGAATTCATTGCGGTCTGCCGTTTGCGGCTCGACATAGACTAACGCGGATTGATCATCGTTGCGGTGGATACTATACGTTTTGAATGGTTCAATGAGGACCTTTGATTGTATTTCGTTGGCGTTGTTCTTTATGAATGCATGCTTATTGGATTTCAGGTACCACTGGCCATCTTCCGCTTCCACCGCCAGCATATCGACCGGATTTTGCTCCTGGTCTTCCGTGTTCAGTATGTATCTCCCAGTGACTCGTTCAGGTAAAACGAGATCGAATACCCGATTCCGGTCAAAAAGTGTTAAAATCACTTCAAAACCTCCCCAGCCCCAATATTTATATTCCTACAGTATGTATAGTGGCAATTTCATATTTTTTACCATATTAGCTCAAAAAGTGTAATTTTACATCAAACTTAAGATTCATCTCTAAATATATAAATATCTTACAATATTAGGAATTATATTCAACTAATTACCCCCTTAATTGGAAAAATAGGGATATTGGTCCTAAATTTACTTACTATATGTAAGTATCTAAGGATGTTAAAGGTGCCAACTTGCTCTCCAAAATCATAAAACTAGTTCTTTTTACCCTGAAAAAATGTAACATAAACCCTAATTTAACTAAAATAATCCATTTTATTTTTATAAAACATTGGGATTTTTTTCAAAAACATACTATAATCAAAGAATCTAAAAATATGAGCAGGTGATCCAGATGAAAATCAATGTCAGCCAG
This sequence comes from Mesobacillus sp. AQ2, assembly GCF_030122805.1. Lineage (NCBI taxonomy): Bacteria > Bacillati > Bacillota > Bacilli > Caryophanales > Bacillaceae > Mesobacillus > Mesobacillus sp. AQ2. The sequence continues at coordinate 4,568,851 of NZ_CP126080.1, forward strand.
GCGTATGCACAGGCAAATAGAATCAGTGAATACGCCCAGGAATTGAATGAGGTTAAAAGCAGGCTGCAGGACTTCAAGGGGAGTCTTAACAGCGGCTGGCAGGCGCAGGAAATGGTGTATATCAATAACGCCATCAATAGCATAAGCAGGGAAATTTCAGAACTGCAGACGCTTCTTTTTTCTATTGGACCGAATATCGTCGCAGCAGCGAATGAAATCAGAAGGGAAGAAGAGGCTCGGGAAGCAGCGGAAAAGGCAGCAGCAGAACGCGCAGCTGCCGAACGGGAAGCAAGACTGAAGAATACCGGCTTACGGTAGACGAACAGGGGGCACGGGTGGATGGATTCGGCTGCCTGTCCCTTTTCCCCCCATAATAAAAAGGCGGCAGCCTCCGCTATGTATCAAAGCAGAATCATACACGCCTTTTGTGGCGATGCCCGGCTTTTCTGGATCTAAGCTGGGCATTTTTTTTTGATATGTCGGCAGTGATTATAAAGCTGAATTACGGTCCCTCCCATCTGCTTCATTCGGATTTTTTCACTTCACAGGTTCTTCTTCCCTTTCCTCTTTACGGTACTTCATTTTGGTGGCTTCCCCGCCTCTTAGATGGCGGATGGATTTATGATAATCAAGGATCTCTTTTACTTCGTTGGCAAGGTCAGGGTTGATCTCAGGCAATCTTTCTGTCAGGTCTTTATGGACTGTACTTTTGGATACGCCAAACTCCTTCGCTATGACGCGAACTGTTTTTCTCGTCTCCACGATATACTTTCCAATCTTGATTGTTCTCTCTTTGATGTAATCGTGCACACCACTCGCCCTCCCTAAATTGGATGTGAGAAGCGTGAAATGAGACTCGCTTTTATCGGCCAATACTGTATTCCGCGAATGCTCTCCCATTGCGGCAGAAGGATGGTCCTTCTGGATATTACTAAGATTAATCATGTCCCCGGCTGAATCCTCATATTGTTCAAACGATTCCTCACCTCAAACACTCTCTTTGTCAGGTTTGTAACATTTTATTAGCTTGGTTGAGGATATATGCACGAAAAAAGCAATAGGGACAAGGTTTAGGTAAGTTTTTTGAAAAATTCAACTATTTTTTACAGAAAAACTTTCCTATATACCCATTTTTAGTACATAAAAACTTATTCCCGCACGAATTTTTGTAAAGGAGTTTATTTTTCATTGGGGGAGAAGCAGACTTGATTACCTACAGACAGACTAGAAAACAGAGAATCAGAGAAGAAAAACGCAGAAAAACCTTAAAAAGGAATCGAAAATTAATTGGTGCAGCGGTAGCCGGATCGGTTGCGGCAGGATTGCTGAACGGGGTCGGTCAAAAGAAAACAGATGCGGTCGGATCCTTTTATACTGTGAAAAAAGGAGACACCCTCTACAGCCTGGCAAAGCAATATGATACCTCAGTTGAAATGCTGAAAGAGGTTAATTCGCTCCGTTCAGATTTCATTAGGACCGGCCAGAAACTTGAGGTGCCAGTAGAGGCAGAAGCAGGAACCTATATTGTTAAAAAAGGGGACACATTGTTTTCCCTGGCAAAGAAATATGGAGTGGCCATTACCGACTTGAAAAAGGAAAACAAATTGGTCACTGATTCCATCTATGTTGGACAGGCCATATCCGTACCGACTCATGGTTATGATACACACGAAGAATTTTATGAAGTGAATGCTGGAGACACGTTATTTAATATATCCAAGCGTTTTGGAGTTAGTCTAAAAGAATTAAAAGAAGCAAATGGGTTGAAGAAAGATATGGTGTTGATTGGCCAACACCTGCTCATCCCAGGTAACATTGAAGTTATGGAATCAACCGTTAACGGAGCAGCCGATAATTTCACCGTCGAGTTCGAAACAGATGGGAAGGCGATACCTTTGAAGGTTTCATACGGTACAGCCCGGAAATATCAAGAGCTGGCCGGACAACAAGTCATTGTTACTTTTAAAAACGGGGCATTGATCAATATTCAATAATACACAAAATGCTTAGAGGGATCTCTAAGCATTTTTTACTTGTCTTCTTGTATATTCATCAATTAAAAAGAAAATGGCCGAACATAATGTCGGCAACATGAAAACACCTGGTTCCATGTAGTCTGACAGTCCAAAAATCGCAGTAAGAAGTCCAAATCCGATGTGTATTGAACCAGATACCAGAGCACGAAACTTCTTGAACCGTCGAGAAACAAGCTCTGCGATGATAGAGGAGGGAATTCCATAACAGAAAATCCCGATACCGCTAAAGAAAAAGACAAGCATGAAGCCAACAAAAATTTCGTGGCCTAAATGTGCTATACTCTGCATGGCAGAAAAAAGCAGCAATCCGATCGAAAAAGCAAGTGAAGTATAAAGAGCCACTTTTATCTTTCTCAGTTTATTTTCGAACATAACCTCTCTCGCTGCCGGTATTATGAATGTTAATCCAAAGATCGCAAGGACTACTTTTATATATCCAGGAATAGTAGATAAGTAAACAATAAGTAAGACCATAATAACAGAAAGATTAGGTATGATATTTTGTATTTTTAACATATTACACCCTTCCTCTTGCTGAAATCGCACTCTTACTATATCCATAGCAAATAATAAGCCCCTGCTGCTATCACAGAAAATGACATCATTCCAAAACCTTTTTTATAGCTCACATCTATGAGTTAGGCCGCCATAAAACCAGCTAATGCAAATCAACGAGATACCGATATGCTGGATTATAGAAATCCATGTAATCATCCCCGTAAACATCAAAAGCATACCGATATGCCTAAATCCATCATCAAGATAATATAAGGGACTTTTCAAGGCTGCTTTTATTTCTGATTGTTCCTCTTTATCCAGTTTTCTATAAATCTTTATAAACCGGACGAGTGGTATTCCCCATAACAAAATTAAAAAGACAATCTGGACTACATCCATGCATTTCCCTCATTTACATAACAAGCAGATGAAAACCGAGCAAACCATAATTGAAAGATAGGCTGTTTCACACCTCCTATTTTACACATTATCCCAAATGCGCGAAACAATCAAAACTGCATCGACCGCATCTGGCTGTCGGTCGCTTTGATTAGCTCACCCCAAGTGGAATATCCCCTGTCCTTGAACTGCTTCAACAGCTCGGTGAACAAATATGCCGTTGTCAATGCGTCGCCGACTGCGCTATGGCGGTCATAAATTCTTGTCCCGAAAGCCATGGCGTATCGCTCCAGATCGCGCATATCATAGGAAGGCGCAATGAAGCCAATCAGGTCGAGTGTATCGATGGTGAACAGCTTTTTCAGCGCTAGCTTTTCCCGTTTCAATTCGCTTTTCAGCACGAGATGGTCGAAGCCGACATAGTGGCCGACGAGGCATACTGTCTCATGAGATTCGACGTAATCAAAGAAGTCAGAGATCGCTTCAGACGCCTTGGGAGCGCCGGCCACCTTTTCATTTGTAATCGACGTCAGCTCAATTATTTCCCGAGAAATTTGTCGCTCAGGGTTCACATATGTCTGAAAACGGTCATTTTCCACCACCTTTAAGCCTTTTACCGGAACACCGCCGATTTCGATGAGCCGGTCAGTGGTCGCAACCTGAAAACCAGTCGTCTCCGTGTCGAAAACAATAAAAGAAAGATCATCGATTCCAGTCGATAAAGGAATCCTTTCATACAAAAGCGGGCAGGAAATATTCCTTTTTTGAAAAAACATGCCAGCCTCCTTTCCACTTCGGTGCCTGGCACCGCCCAATTTTGACGAATCCAGTAACGATCAGGTTTACGTTCGTGGGATTTTCATGGTGCCTGTCACCACCCTTGTCGATTTCTCAGACTGAGAATCTAGCATATACCATTCCCTGCAGTTCACGGAGTGTGCGCAGGCTCAGGATAAGTTCGTCTTTTTGTCTGGTGGACATGGTGGCGAATGATAGAATGGTGCTGCTTTCGCTATTTGTCCATCTTTGCCTGATATAGAGGTCAAGTACATGGCTGATGGCTTCTCTCAGGTCTTGTGTGAATCCTTCCGTAAAAACGCCTTTCTCCTTTAATGCTCCGATTTTCTCGAGGGGCATTCCCGGGATGCCGCCATAATACAGCGAAAGAATCTGCAGGCTGTGATGGAATGGGAACAAGACTTCTTTTTTCATGTCGATGCTTTTCCGGCCGAGTCTGAACAGGGCGCGTATTGGTTCATCCAGAGTCGGGATTTCCTGCTCCTTTTCTGCCTGGACCATGCGATACAGGAATATTTTAGAGCGGTCGAGCAGTTCGCCGATTTTTGCTTCGAATTCCTTGTTCAGTTGTTCGCTTCCAACCGCAAATCGATAAGAGAAAAAATTCTGGGCCAGCAGGATATTCTCATTCGTCGATTGCAGCATCCACTTCCGAACACGCTCCTGCCATTGCAGCACCGTCCCTCTCCACTGTTCTTCACTCGACATCATCAGACCTTTGCAGCGTGCATAGCCTGCTGCCTCGAGCTTGGCGGTGATTTCCGCGCCTAATTTTTCAAAATAGCCATGTTCCTTCGTATCGGCATATACAAGAAAATGATCCTGGTCTGTCAGCATGAACTGCTCACCGCGGCCCGCAGATCCCATCAAGTAGAACGCAAACGGTACAGGCGGCTCCCCAAGTGCCTCAACAGATAGCTCCACTGCCCTGCCGATCAATCTATCATACAGTTTTGTCACGATATCTAGCAGCGCCAGTGAAGGAACAGAGTCCCGCATCAATGTATCGGTAATTTCATAGATTGCCGCTTTAACCTCAGGCAGGCTCGCTTCATTTTCCCCCTCGATTTTCTTGATTGTCCTCATCACACTGTCATTCTTTTTTCTAAGCAAGTCGGTTAATGTCACAATACCTGATACCTGCCCATGGTCCACGACCGGCAAATGCTTGATGCCGTTCAAAAGCATTTCTGAAAAAGCATCGTAATAATAAGAGAACCTTGAAATCGTCACCGGGTCCTTAGTCATGACGAGTCTGGATGGTTCATCAAATGACAGACCCTCCGCCACCACCCTGCCGACGATGTCCCGCTCGGTGATGATTCCTTTCAGTTCTTGTTGTTCCAGTACCAGCACGGAGCTTGTTTTATGCTCGGACATTTTCAGGGCAGTGTCCTTTATGCTTGATTCCGGGGAAACGGAGACGATGCTCTCCGACATCATGTCCTGCACCCTTGCTAGAATCGTCTCGCCTTCGCCGATTCCCCTGGCCATTTTCACCTGCTCTGCAAGCGATCCATACACATCTTTTAGCCGGATTGACACCTGGGTCAGCAGATAGTCATGGACATCCTGGTCATCCCATCTCTTTGCCAGAACGGAAAAAGGAATCAGCAGGGCCCGGACATCATCAACTGCCCTGACCTCAACATTGGATTGAGTTTTATCGGCCTTTACAATGCCAAGGAATTCCGCAAGGCTTGAAAAACCGACGATCTCCCCTTTTTGAATTACCTCCAATACTTCATCCTGCCCGGCGGCATTTTTCACGAATACCTCGGCGATTCCTTGTAAAACCAACAAAAGCCCCTGGCGTGGCGTGTCCACCTGGAGCATCATTTCCCTTTTCCCATAAGAAAATGCTTCACATTCCTCGACAAGGGAAAGGGCCGTGCGTTCATCCAACCCCTGAAACAGGGGATGGAACTGCACGGCCTTCCAGATTTCTTTATAAAGCTTTGTTTCCATCATCATTCATCCAGACTTCGCCATTCTTGTAAGACATCTGTTCAGGATAACGAAGGTCGAGGACTTCTTCCTGAATTTTTTGTGATGGAGCCGGAGTCGCAAGCGATACGATCACGTTTGCTAAAATCGCAGCTGTAGCGCCGAATACCCCAGCACCTGTGTCGATAATGCCAAGAATCGTATAGCCGCCGTACTTTGCGGCGAAAATATATCCCAATGTCACGGCCAGACCGACGATCATGCCGGCGATGACACCCTGGGCATTGGAACGCTTCCACCAGACACCAAGGATTAGCGCCGGGAAGAATGTACCGCTGGCAAGCGCAAATGCCCAGGCCACGATTTGTGTAATCGCGCCAGGAGGGTTAAGGGCAATCAGGCCTGCAAATAAAGTCGCTACAACGATCGAGATACGCGCTACGTTAAGACGTGTTTTTTCAGTAGCATTTGGCTTCATAACACGGTAATAGATATCGTGCGCAAACGCTGAGGAAATGGCGATCATCAAGCCGCCTGCTGTAGAAAGGGCTGCAGCCATAGCGCCTGCCGCTACAAGGCCGATGACGAATACGCCAAGGTTGGCGATTTCAGGCGTCGCCATTACGACGATATCGTTGGAGATGATCAATTCACTCCATTGCAGGACTCCATCGCCGTTTCCGTCGGCAACCTGAAGCTTGCCAGTATCGACCCAGGTTTTCGTCCATGCAGGAAGCTCGCTGATTTTGCTGCCGGCTACTTTTGTCATCAGGATGAAACGTGAAAATGCCGCATACGCAGGTGCAGACAGGTAAAGCAAGCCGATGAAAAGAAGTGCCCAGGCGCCTGACCAGCGAGCAGCCTTCATCGTAGAAACCGTATAGAAACGGACGATTACGTGCGGAAGGCCCGCCGTACCGGCCATCAATGTGAACATAAGGGCAAGGAACTGCCATTTTGTACCGTTCGTGAATGGTGCGAAGTATTCTGAAATGCCAAGCTCACGGTCGAGCTCACCCATTTTACCGACCAGTTCGCCGTAAGAAAGCCATGGCAGCGGGCTGCTCGTAATTTGCAGGGACATGAAAATTACCGGAATCAAATAGGCAATGATCAAAATGATATACTGAGCAACCTGTGTCCAGGTAATTCCTTTCATACCTCCGAAAGCGGCATAGAATGCAATCAGGACAACCCCGATCATCGTGCCGACCTTTGCATCGATTTCGAAAAGGCGCCCTATAACCACGCCGGAACCGGATAGCTGGCCGATTGAATACGTGAAGCTGATGATGATTGTTGAAATGGCCGCAATAACGCGTGCTGTATGGCTGTTGAAGCGGTCACCGATGAATTCAGGAACCGTGTATCGCCCATACTTCCTGAGCTGCGGTGCAAGCAGGAAGGTCAGAAGCAAATATCCGCCAGTCCAGCCCATGATATACGCCAGGCCGTCATAGCCGAGCAGCATGATCGTACCGGCCATCCCGATGAAGGAAGCGGCACTCATCCAGTCAGCTCCGATTGCCATGCCGTTGAAGATTGGCGGGACGCCGCGGCTGGCAACATAGAAGTCTGACGTTTGTTTAGCTGTATTGTAGACCGCAATCCCGATATACAAACCGAATGTAGCTAAAATAATAGATAATGAGACCAAGAATTGTGTATCCAAAGTTCTCCCCCTTATTCAAACGCTCTTTTTGTCATTTCCAAAGGCTTAATGATCAAGGCTCTTTCCTTCGCTCAGCTTTACATTCTTCTCTTCGTCAATTCCATACTTCTTGTCGATGCTGTCGCTAAGCTTGGCGTTGACAAACAGCAGGATGATGAAGGTCACAACCGCACCCTGGGCTCCCATGAAGTAGTGGAACGGGAAGCCGCCGATTGAAATCTCGCTCAGAGGCTCGGCGATCAACACTGCGCCGAACGAAACGAGAAACCAGATGACAAAATATACGATCATGTTACGGGTTTTTTCACGGAAATACGCGTCAGCAACTGACTTATCAATTTTCTTCACATTTACACCCCTTTGTTTTGCTAATCCCCTTTTTATATCCCTTCATGATTGACGGTCACAGTCTATCATTCTAAAAGCTTTCCCACTCCTTTTTCAAATTTTGATTATATGAACCCTGCGCCAGGCAAGGTTGATACCGATTTGTTTACGGAAAAAAATTTAGCTCAGACTGAAGATGAACTTTAACGTTTCGAAAAATGGGGCCGGGACCATGATAATCTGGATGAGGAAGTAGAGAAAGATGCTCAGGAATGGTATTGCCAGAAAAACCACCTTGTTTTTCCGTAAACCCATGAATAGACTGATGCCGGTAATCACCAGCAGTCCAATTAAAATAATCAAGTAAATCCCTCCAACTCTTAAATATGTCATTTAACTAAATCTTTAGAAAATTTAATTTAATTATCCATATAATGTCCAGGCTGGTCAATACATTATGTTTAAAAAATGTAATCGCTTACTATGTCGATATTTTTCATACCGTGGTAAATTCGTCAGTAACAGTAAGGGTTTATAAGGATTACAGGCTAAGGAGTTTGTCGAAAAAATTTTTTTCTGCTTGTTTCCAGAGAAATGGACTGTTTGTAATGATTTTACAGAATAGCAAAAAGGAACACTCGTGACGGAGTGTTCCTTCATTAGACTATAATATTACCAGCAGGCAATGGCGCCGTCAGTTCTCATTTCGGTTCCGCCGGTCAGGACGCCCGTCTTTGGATCACGAATAATAACCTGGCCTCGGCCGAAACCTCCTCCATCGTACGCCACCTTCATCTGATGCCCTCGTCTAGCTAGTTCTTTGACGATATGGTTTGGGAAATGATGCTCTGCTTCAATCTGTTTTCCGCTAGTCCATTGCCAGCGAGGTTCATCCAGCGCAGCCTGCGGATTCATTCCGAAATCAATCATATTCATCGCAACCTGGACATGACCCTGTGGCTGCATATAGCCGCCCATTACGCCGAATGGGCCGACTGCCTGGCCATCCTTCGTGATGAATCCCGGAATGATAGTATGGTACGTCTTTTTGCCAGGAGCAAGTGCATTCGCATGAGTGGGGTCAAGCGAGAAATCATGTCCGCGGTTTTGCAGGCCGATGCCTGTTCCCGGAACGACCACACCAGAGCCGAAGCCCATATAGTTGCTCTGGATGAACGAAACCATGTTGCCTTCGCCATCCGCTGTAGAAAGATAGACCGTTCCTCCTTTTGGAAGTGAACCCGGTTCAGGCATTCTTGCTTCATCGGAAATTTTAGCTCGCGCTTCCTCACCATACTGCTCTGATAACAGGTCCGCTACCTTCGCCTGCATCGTCTTAGGGTCGGTGACATACTCCTTTCCATCCGTGAACGCCTGCTTCATCGCTTCCAGCTGCAGGTGGACTCCACGGACATCATCACGATGAGTAAACTCGTATCCTTTTAAAATATTCAATGCCATCAAAGCTACGATTCCCTGCCCGTTCGGCGGGATTTCCCAGACCTCGTGCCCGCGGTAGGATACTGAGATGGGCTCTACCCATTCCGGATGATAGTTTTCAAGATCAGTCTTACTTAAGAATGCGCCAGCTTTCTTAGAGGCAGCGGCAATTTTTTCAGCAAGTGCGCCGCGGTAAAAGCTTTCACCATTCGTTTCGGCGATTTCCTGGAGTGTATTCGCATGGTCTTCCGATTTCCACATCTCACCGGCGTCAGGCACTCTGCCTTCAGGAGCGAAGATACGGAACCACTCATCGTATTCCTCGCCCTGAAAGCGGCTCTTGTAGGCGTTATAAGCACCCTTCCAATATTTTGCGAGAATCGGAGTCAGCGGATAGCCATTGCGAGCATATTCGATTGCCGGCTGCAAAACTTCGGTTAGCGGTAGACGCCCGAACCTCTTTGACAACTCCGCCCAGGCAGATGGCGCCCCCGGAACCGTGACCGGAATCCAGCCATGCGAAGGCATTTTTTCATGGCCAAGCTCTTTTACTTTTTCAATCGAAATCGATTGCGGTGCAGGACCGCTCGCATTCAGGCCATAAAGCTTGTCTTTTACCCAGACGAGCGCGAACGCGTCGCCGCCAATCCCGTTTGAAGTTGGTTCAACGACCGTCAGGCATGCTGCTGTTGCAATCGCCGCATCAATCGCGTTGCCGCCCTTTTTTAAAATATCCAGCCCAGCCTGCGCAGCAAGGGGCTGTGATGTAGCGACCATCCCATTGCGCGCTACCGCCGCCATTCGCTGGGACGGATATGGATATGTATGCAAAGACATTTGAATTCCCCCAATATTTTTTCGTCTTACGAAATATTATACCAAGATAATTGAAAATTCTAAATAAAAATATACTAGGGACTAAATTTCGACCAACAATGGAACTGGCTAATTGATTTGCTATAAATAAAAAAGCCCGGCCAGTATCGGCCAGACTTCCTATTGTCCACTATCCAACTTTAACTCATAAAACGACTTCACCCGAGAAACAACATCCTTGGATCCAGAGTCCTCGATCATCATTGCGACAATCATGTCGGCTGCATTCGGGTTGTAGGCGACGAACCATCCAAGTTCTTTGCCCTTTTCACCCTGCTTCTCTTTGATTTCCGCTGTGCCTGTTTTACCTGCGAGCGGATAATTGGCTATCAAGCCGTTGTGTGCGGTTCCTTTTGGATCGGTGATGACCTTTGTCAGCATGCTGTTTATCACAGCGGCATTTTCCGCGCTGACCAGGCCTTCCTTCCACACCTGCCCCTGCTCATCCTCCATATTCAGGATCGGCTTTATCATGTTGCCCTTGTTCACGAATGGCGAATAAGTGGTCGCAAGATGGAGGATATTCATTTCCACCTGCCCCTGTCCGTAGGCAGAGTCCGCCAGGCGGATTTCACTGTCAATCTTGCCGATTTGCGATGGCTCGATCGGGTATAAATATTCCGGCTGGTCTTCAAAGCCGAATTTTTTCAGGCCTTCTGTAAAAGTTTCCTGCCCCATTCCAAGCGCAGCCTGAGCGAAATAAATATTATCCGAATAAACCAGCGCTTTTTCCAGATTGATGCTGCCTTTTATATCGGAATATCTTGTCACCTTGTACTTGCCCCAGGATGCGTCTTTTTGCCATTGTTTCTCGTTGATTTCAAATGCAGTATCCGTCTGGAGCTTGCCGCTTTCAAGGCCGATTGCCGTGGTGATCGGCTTCATCACAGACCCTGGCACATAGGTCAGTTTGAATCGGTTCAGGAAGGGCTTGAGCGGGTCTTCCTCTAGCATTTTCCGTTTGTTTTGCGAGATTCCGAGCGTCATTTCATTCGGGTCAAAGCCTGGCGCGCTCACGAGGGCCAGCGTTTCGCCTGTTGCCGGATTGATGGCTGATGCCATACCCGCTTTTCCTTTTAGCTGATCATACAATTGCTGCTGTGCGACTACATCGATGGTCAGCTTGACGTCCTTCCCGTTTTCCACTGGCTTTTCTGCGAGTGTCTTGACCGTGCCGTCTTTCTTCACTATCGAAATCCGGACACCGTTTGTTCCTTTTAATTGCTCCTCAAGAACCTGTTCAAGGCCGCGGCGGCCAATGAGATCAGTCGAGGTGTATCCTTTTCCCTCCAGCTTTTCGAGGTCATCGGCTGTAATTGGGCCGACGTAGCCGATTAAGTGGGACAATGCTGCTCCGTATGGATATTCACGTGCCCCAACCTCCTGGCTCTTCACGCCATTCATCGCAAACAGTTTTTCATGCAGACCTTTGTCTTCCTTTGAAATTTTCTTCAATGGAACAAACAGGTCATCTTTTACCCAGCCGGCGCTCATCGCCTTGTTGATTTGCTCCTCGGACATATCGAGCAGTTCCGCCACCTTCGCAATCGTCTGATCTTTCTGCTCGCCCAGTTCGCCTGGGACTACTCCAACCTGGACAGCAGTACCGTTGATTGCAAGACCGTTTCCACCACGATCGAGGATGCTGCCCCGTTCTGCCTGGACATTCTTGAAGCTGATTTTATCGCCTGATCCAAGCTCAGGAAAAATATAGGTCGTATTCCAGTCCACATACCAGTTTGTATCGTCATCGCGTTTTTCTTTTACAAGAGTGGCATCATGATCGAATTCAATCGGGCCAGCAGCACTCTCCATATTTGCCGAAAAAGGAAGCTCCGCGTTCTCTTCGTGTTCCTTTTCTTCTTCAGGCTTTTTGTAGCTGACCTTCAGCTTGTCTATCTCCAAATCCTGATAAATTTTATTATACCGGGAGACGAAATCCTCTTTTGAAATCGAATTCTTCGCTTCCGCTGATAAAAATCCATACATCTCATCAAACTTCTGGTCATTCCATAGCTTCACATATTGTGAAAACCGCTCTTCGGGAGTCGGTTCCTTGCTGCAGCCTGAAATGATTGCGGCTATTAACACCGACATGATTATGAACAATGCTCGTTTCATGTGTACCCCTCCTCCTGTCTGATTTTACCATACTCAACCCTTTTCGATAAGTATGATGTATTTCATATTATTCCAATAAAAAAACCCGCCTTTAAAACCAGGCGGGTCCCAAAATTTTTAATTTTATTATGAGTTGCTTGAAGTATCAGAGTCAGTTGAAGAATCTTGGTCTTCGCCTGCATCCTTATCTTCATCTTGTCCAGCGTCTTTTTTATCAGAGCCATCTTCAGCAGGCTTCTCTTCTGCTGGAGTTGTATCCTCTACACCTTCTTCAGATGGAGCGGATCCTTCAGCATCTTCCTCGACAGCATCTTCAGACTTTCCTGCATCTGCATCAGATGAAGCCTTCTCTTCTGTCACATTGGCATCCTGCAATGCGCTCATCGGCTTGTTGAAGTACTCGTGCGGATTGACAGGAACATTGTCCTTGCGGATTTCAAAGTGTACGTGGTTGCCAGCCTTCTCATTGATCAGGCTTGTGCCGGACTTCGCAATGACTTGCCCTTGCTCAACCTCGTCGCCAACCTTAACTTGATAGTCTTTTACTGACTGATATTGTGTTACAATACCTTTGTCGTGCTCGATTTCAATGACATTTCCAAGTACAGCATCTTCCATGACATTCTTGACAGTACCGCTAAGTGACGCGATTACATCAAATTCCTTGCCGTCTTTTGCTGCAATGTCCAGTCCAGTGTTCGGATGGTAAGTATTATCATAGAACACTAGAGCTGCTTCTTGCTCTGCCGAATCGCCGTCATTATCATAGAATCCCATTTGGATGACAGCATCGTCTTCACTCACCACTGGCATTACGAAGTTCTCCATCGCGCGGTTTACTTCAACTGCAGGCTGGTCATTCATCTTTTTGCCAGGCATGTCAGTCGCTTTGTATTCCGACTGATCCAGTTGATCGCTCGCGCTGTTTTGATACCAAAGGACACCAGTTAGAATGATTGCGGCACTAGCAATATAAACTGTTGGATACACCCACCGCTTCTTGAAAAAGCTGTTCTTGCTTTTGTCTTGAGAAGATCTTTTTTCTTCCTCTCTCATTTTCATCACCTCAGCAATCAGTTTGAACAGAAGCGAAAAAATATATACATAGAGTTGAAAAATTTTTTACTGCTTATTTTTCGACAAAGGTTATGATTTTATGCAAAAAAGTTTTTGGGCGGATTTTTAGCTGCTAAGTGTCGGCTGATACCCGCTTCCCACTCCGTTCGTTCGGATTATTACTATAAAGAGAGGTTTTATTATGAAAAAATTATTAGTATGGATTCTGCGCATTCTTCCTTTTGCCTATATGGCGGCGATCTGGATCATGTCCAGCCTGCCCGATACCGCGGTCATCGAACTGCCGGACCGTGGCGTTGACCGCTTTTTAAAAGAATCACTCCACCTCGTTGAGTTTGGCATCCTGTATGTGCTGCTCGTCCTGGCCGCGCTGACGACCGGGCGCTTCACCCCTGTTATGAGCTTTGCCTTTATGGGCGTGGCCATTTTGTACGGCCTGCTCGACGAAATCCATCAAAGCTTCGTCCCGGCGCGGTCCGCCACCGTGATTGATTTTATAAAAGACGTAATCGGGGTTTTAGCGGCATCACATTTCATTCATCATGCCTACTTCAGCGGCAAGTTTGTGTGGTTGGGGAAGGTTTTGCGCGGGATTGAGGAGAGAGTTCGGGGATTTTAGCTAGATTTATTATAAAGATAGGTATTAGTTACGGTTTTTAAGGGGCTAGCCTTGTTATTGGGGCTGGCTTTTTGTTTTTCAGCAGTGACTTTGGACAGTCATTTAGTCCAACCGTTAATTTATTGTCTATAACCGTTAAATTATTGGCTGCAACCGTTAAATTATTGCTCCCAACCGTAGAATTACAATGTGGTTAGCTACTTCGGACATAAAACTTTCATAATAAAAGCATTATATCCGCAGGTATTCGGAGTGAAAATAAAGAATCCATAAAAAAACTAATAGGGAAGTGAATAATTTGATAGAAAAAGAACGGAAATATCCCATACGCCTTCTTATGTATGAGGCTTTAATGGAAAGAATTTTACCGAACCATCCCAAATTCCCATTAATTGAGTCAGATTACAAAGCCTGGCGCGCGGGATATAGAGGTGAACTTCAAACGGATTACCGTTTAAGCTTTTTGCCTGAAAAAGGTTTCCATATATTCAGGGATTTACGCCTTCTAGATGAAAAATGGCACTTCCAGATTGATACCCTCATCCTCACTCTTCGTTATATCCTTTTAATTGAAACAAAAGCCTATTCCGGAACCCTTTTCTTCGACAAACATTCCGAACAAATGATTCAAACTAAGCATGGTCAAGAAAAATCATACGATAATCCCATTAACCAGGTCCGAATGCAAGCCTGGCACTTGAAAAGGTGGCTGCAGAACCACAAATTCAGTGTCCCACCCATATACCATCTTGTTGTGATCAGCAATTCATCTACTATTATCAAGGTAAGTGACCGCTCCCTGAATAACTTGATCGTAAAAGGGGATGTATTATTAAGTCGGGTTCATGAAATTGATGATAGGACTTCAAATCCAACTTTTACTGATAAAGAAGCAAAAAAGTTATCCAGGTCACTTGTAAAGAATCATTCTCCACACCACCCTGACATTCTGAAACAATATTCCCTCACTCCAGACGACCTTCAAAAGGGAGTTCAATGCCCAGCCTGTTTATCATATGGCATGCATCGGGAAAAATGGTTTTGGCGTTGTGCTGTGTGTGAACATAAATCCAAAACTGCTCATCGTAAAACTGTAAAAGATTTTTTCCTACTTATTAATCCAGCAATTAAGAACAAGATGTGTAGAGAATTTTGCATTGGTATATCTTCGAAAACAGCCAGTGATCTTTTAATTTCATTGAATCTTCCCTTCACTGGCACCACTCATGGGCGCATCTACCACATGCCACCAGACATCGAAACCTTCTTCGATTCAGCGAAAAAATAACATCCTGAACTCGACATAGAAAAGTGCCATCCTGAACTCGCGAAGAATTAATAAGTCAAACCACCAAATCAATCCGCGCTAAAAAGCCAGGGCTGCTCTTCGCCCTGGCCTGGTCATTAATCTTTTATTTCCTCGCTGTCACCTTCGCCAGCATACTATCCGCTTCACTTATCTCAACGCCTTTGTAGTAGTGCTTGACGATGTCCTGATAGTTCTTCCCCTCGGTGGCCATGCCGTTGGCTCCGTATTGGCTCATGCCGACGCCGTGGCCGAAACCTTCGGTGGTGATGATGACGTTGTTGCCTTTCAGTTCCCAGCTGAAGTCGCTTGAGCGCAGGCCGAGTTTATCACGAACTTCTTTTCCAGTCAGGACTTTGCCGCCGATATCAATTTTTGCAACACGGTTTCCAGTGGTTCTGGAGATGACTTTGCCAATCTCCGCGGAATTTGGGAGCTTTACGCCCAGCTTGGATTCCACCTCGGCCACTGTCTTCACTTCCTGGCTGCGGAACTTCGGTGATTTCAGATCCCATGGACTTTCTACGCTGCGCAGATATGGCAGTGAATTTGACCAGTATTCCTCTGAGTTCTCTGTGAACCCATTCGATGTCGAAAAGAATGTGGCGTCGATCGGCGATCCATCATAAGTTAGTACCTGACCATCGGTGGCTTTTACAGCTTCGGCGATTTTCTTCATCTTCCATTTGTAATCGGCACCCCACTGCTTTTTCAACTCTTCTTTATTTTTAAAAACCTGGTGGATTTCGGTATCATTCAGCTGTGCACCTTCAGGGACTCCCACCTTGTTTGGGATTAGCATTTGTCTCACATAATAAGTCCTCGCTGACAGCGCCTGTGCCTTCAATGCCTCGAGCTCGAACTCGGCTGGCATTTCAGCGGCTACGACGCCAATCAAGTAGTCATCAAGTGGAAGCTTTTCGGTTTTGGATAACGCTGTCCGGTAGACAGCCACCTCGATTGCTGAATCTGCTGTAGGCATAGCGGCAGCCTCCTTTGCTTCATTTTGCAGCTCTTCCCCAAGCTTTCCGCCTGCCTTTTCTTCCATAAAAGGGAGGACGAGCAAGGATGGGATCAAGAGTGTGACCGCGAAAAGGATTGCAGCTAGTACGATGATTGGTTTGAATTTTAACATAAAAAAGCCTCCATTATGAAATTTCACGGCCGTTAACCGTCTCATTCCATTCATATGGAGGCGGACAAGCTTTTATGACAGAAATTGAAAAAGCTCGCCATTTGTATATTTTCTTTCATGATGCTCATAATAAGTCGGTCGAAATTGGACAGTTATTTTTAGAAAGGCTGTTTTTGTCATAAAGATTGTTGTTATAATCCTTAAGCCGATTTTTGCAAGCCCTTTTCTCATAATAAGAAACTTAGGGAATTCAAACCTATTTGGTAGTCAATAGCAATAAAGTTAGAGAAAAGGGCCTTTAAAAAAATCCAATCCTAAAATCAAAAAACCGCAGAACTATACGTTAAAGCACAATTCTCCGGTTTTATGAGCAGTTTATTTATGCGTTCATGTCTGAGACTAATTTTTCAGTTACTGGCTGTTCTTCTACTTCGCTTACGCGTTCGATATCTGCGCCAAGTGCGGCAAGCTTAAGATGGAAGTCAACATAGCCGCGGTCCAGGTGATACAGTTCTGTAACGCGTGTAACTCCATCTGCTACAAGGCCAGTCAGGATCAGTGATGCTGCGGCACGCAGGTCAGTTGCTGCCACTTCTGCTCCTTGAAGGTCAGATGGCCCATTCATGATGACAGAGCGGCCATCAATTTTGATGTTTGCGTTCATGCGGCGGAATTCTTCCACGTGCATGAAGCGGTTTTCGAAAACAGTTTCGGTGATCATGCTTGTTCCCTGTGCGCGCAATAGCAAGGCCATCATCTGGGACTGCATATCCGTCGGGAATCCAGGGTGCGGCATCGTTTTGATGTCGACTGCTTTCAGTTTTTCAGGCCCGATGACACGAAGACCATCTTCTTCCTCGGTGATAGTAACGCCCATTTCTTCCATCTTTGCTACTAATGAAGAAAGATGCTCAGGAACTGCGCCCCTTACAAGCACGTTTCCGCCAGTAATGGCAGACGCAACCATGAATGTTCCTGCTTCGATTCGGTCAGGAATGATGTTGTGGTCAGCACCAAACAGTACTTCAACACCTTCGATCTTGATCGTGCCAGTGCCTGCGCCTTTTACCTTTGCTCCCATTTTGTTCAGGAAGTTTGCAAGGTCGACGATTTCTGGTTCTTTTGCGACGTTTTCAATGATTGTTGTACCTTTTGCAAGGACAGCAGCCATCATAATATTTTCCGTAGCGCCAACGCTAGGGAAATCAAGGTATATTTTAGCTCCGTGCAGACCATTGACTGCTTCGGCTTCGATAAAACCGTTGCCTACCTTGACTGTAGCACCCATTGCTTCAAAGCCTTTAAGGTGCTGGTCGATAGGACGGGAACCGATTGCACAGCCGCCTGGTAATGCTACGCGAGCACGGCCATTCCTGGCAAGCAGGGATCCCATAACCAATACAGAAGCACGCATTTTTCGAACATACTCAAAAGGTGCTTCAATTTTTAACTCTCTGGATGCATCTACTGTAATCGTGTTATTTTCAAACTCCACTACGGCGTTTAAAGAACGTAATACTTCGTTGATGGTATATACATCGGAGAGAGTTGGCACATCACGAATTACGCTTTTTCCGTCACTTGCTAATAATGTTGCAGCGATAACAGGCAAGACGGCATTCTTAGCTCCTTCAACCTTTACAGAACCGCTTAGCCTTTGTCCGCCGCGGACGATGATTTTTTCCAAGTGTATTCCCCTCCGCGTCCAATTTCTCTATATTAATATTCAATCGTAATGATGGGTGTGCCAACTACGACGGTAGTCTTTGCGCCCAATCGTTCAGTTTTCCGTAATCCAAGCTGCATATTCATGTCATGTTCATTGCTCAGTGTTTTGTCGAACAAAGGCGAAACGGCGGAAGAGGAAATGAATGATTCTTCTGCCAGCCCTTCAACTTCACGAGCGTTGAAAGCCTTAAGCAATTTACTTTTATAAACAGGTAAAGCCGACTCTATCTTATCATTGATTTCGCCTATTACACAAGAGAAAGTTGTTGCGTTTCCTCGAAAAATGTCAAATATTCTGCCTGGTAAATTTTCGTTTAAAAAGGTTTCTGTATTTTTATTCCAGTACTGACCTCTGACCTCATACATCACATACGTATGTAAAGGTCCCTTTGTGTCGGTAGAAACAATTTTAATTTTTTCCTGAATCCCAGATGAGTTCGTGACAGCTGTCAGTTCTCCATCGTGTCCTGACCATGTCCACTCAGAAAGCTGGACCTTCAAATCCTTCACCAATGCTTCGACATTTTGTTGTTCCAATGTTTCCCTTGCATATAAAGACCAACCAGTGATTAAAATATCTTCGTCCTGCAAAACCGAGGCCAGAGTTTTTATTTCATGATCAGCGTCAGCTACAGTCGTCTTATTCCCAGCTTGGAACACAATAAAACCAATAATGCCAAAAATTGATAAAATAAATGGAATCTTCTTCATATCTGCTTCACTCTCCCCTTATTACCATTCTTACCAGGAGAGCGAATCACATACTTGGGAATTCTCGTCACTTTTTGACATCATTCTATGTACCAACTTGCCCGGGTGTTCATAGATTGTGAAAAAACAAACATGTTTGTTCAAAAAAACAAACACAAAGAGAATAATACTTGATATTGTTCGTTTTGAAAACATGTATGAAGACCTAATTTTTTACCAATTTGGGTATGACTTAACAGCTACTGAAAAATCATAGGAAGCTGCTGCGACCATTGGAGGTAATCAAGGAAGAAATTACTGACTGTAGATCCGAGTGCAATGGAAAGCAGGATATATAGTACGCGGGCTTGAAGAACATGATTCGCTCGCAGCAGTTTGTCAAACTGCAGTGCCTGAAGAGCCCACCATGAAAGAGCAATAAAAACTAGATGTGTCAGAATGCTGGTCAGCGCAAAGCCGCCAAAACCTGTTAGCATATACTCTCCTCCCTTCACATGCTATTTTACCATAAAGGCGATACTTTCCCTTATTTATAGACGTATTACTTATGAAAAAGTTTCAAATAAAAAACCGGCCCGCAAAAATCGCAGGCCAGCTGAATTTACCCCTTTGTTTCCATGAATGGATTTTCCCCAAAATTCATTCTGGTTATTTCATAAAGTCAACGAACTGGTTGAAGTTATTTTGCATGAAGTCGATGGCCAGGTTTGGCATGACTCCGAACAGGATTGTACCGATTACTGCTACCAGGATGACCACGATTGTTCCTGCTGGCAGCTTGATCTTTTCATCGTTAGCTGCCGGGCGGAAGAACATTTGTGTCATGACTCCGAAGTAGTAGAAATAGGATACGACTGTAGTCGCAATCATGATCGAAACGAGCACGTAATGTGCCTCGTCGACCATCAAGGCTCCCATGAAGATGTTCAGCTTTCCGATGAAGCCTGCTGTACCAGGGATTCCTGCGAGTGACAGGATGAAGATTCCCATTCCGACTGCTAGTAATGGCGAGCGACGGTAAAGTCCGGCAAAATGGCTGATATCCTCTGAACGGGTTTTTGCTGTGATGACCTGGATTACGGCGAACGCACCTAGGTTCATCAAAACGTATGCCAGCAGGTAGAACCAGATGGCATCGAAGGTCACGAACGACATCGCTGTCAGCGCGACAAGGATGTAACCGGCATGGGCGATGCTTGAGTACGCGAACATGCGCTTGATGTTGCGCTGCCTTAAGGCGACGACGTTACCAATGATCATCGTTGCTCCCGCAAGGAATGCAATGTAATCCTGCATCGCGAACAGCAGCGGAATTGGCTGGCCGTCCTCCTGTGCAACCGGTACATACCCGAAGATGGATAGCAGGATGCGCAGGATGATGACAAATCCAGCTGTTTTGGAGACGACACTCAGGAATGCCGTCACTGGAGTCGGCGCTCCTTCGTAAACATCAGGTGCCCACATATGGAATGGTGCAGATGCCAGCTTGAAGGATAGGCCAACGAAAATCATGAAGAATGCCAGTCCAAGAATGTAAATATGCTGAGGGTCACTCAAGCCATTGAAAACCTGGGCGATCCCTTTTAAATTCGTTGTGCCGGCAATTCCGAACACATAGCTCATACCGAACAAAGTGATGGCAGATGAAATGCCGCCATTCAGGACGTATTTCATTGCTGATTCATTCGATTTCAGGTTGCGTTTACGCATTCCTGCAAGGATGTAAGACGGAATCGACAGCAATTCAAGGCCGACGAACAAAGTGATCAAGTCGCCGCTTGATGCCATGAACATGGTTCCAAGCAAGGCAGTAAGGAACAGGTAATAGAATTCACCTTTGTAGTCCTCAAGCCCCTCATTCGCTCTGAAGTCAATCGCCAATAGCATGACAAGCGCCGCTCCAAGAAGAAGGATCAACTTGAAGGCGATCGCGAATGAATCAAGCCTGAATGTATCATGTAAAATTGATGTTGTATCGGTACCAATCAAAGTTACCAGTGAAACCAGCGCCATTACCACCCCGGCAAAACCAACCAATCCAAGGATCTTGCGGTCAACATGCTTTGGCATGAACAAATCAGCGACTGATAAAAGTGCAATAAAACCGAGGATGATGAATTCCGGAGCCATCGTCCCCCAATCAAATGATAGAAGTGTATCTAGATCCATCCTTCATCACCCCCCTATTCCCATCAAGATAGTCTCTAATGTTGCCTGAAGCGGTTCACTAAGAACGGCCGGATATACACCGATCAGGACGATCAAGCCGACAAGGACAAGCACCGGTGCCCATTCGAATGAACGGATGTCACTTACGCCGACAAATTCACGTTCTGCTTTGCCATACGTGATGGCCAGCACGGCACGCAGCAGGTAAACCGCAGTCATGATGATGCCCAGTGTACCGACTGCAGCCAGAACTGGCATCTCTTCGAACAAACCGAGGAATGCCATGAATTCGCTGACGAAGCCTGACATGCCAGGCAGTCCAAGTGAAGCCATCGCGCCTGCGAGCAGGAAGCCTGCGGCAAGCGGCATTCCGTTTGCCATGCCGCCAAGATTGGCAAGTGTGGTTGTGTGTGTGCGTTCATAAAGTACACCGACAAGGAAGAACAATAATGCTGAAATCAGGCCATGTGATACAACCTGGAAAATAGCACCTTGTATTCCCGCCTCATTTAATGCTCCAAGTCCGATTAAAACGATTCCCATATGGGAAATAGAAGAGTAAGCAAGGACCATTTTGAAATCTGTCTGGATAAAAGCAAGGAACGCTCCGTAAAGCAGGTTGATGACACCCAGTACTGCAAGCAGCCCGGCTAATTCAGCGAACTGTTCAGGGAAAATCCCCATCCCGAAGCGGATCAAACCGAATGCCCCGATCTTCAGCAGGATCCCTGAGTGGATCATGACGATCGATGGCGGTGCTTCAACGTGGACGCGCAGCATCCAGCTGTGCAGCGGGAAGATTGGCAGCTTGACACCGAAAGCGACAAGCAAGGCAATCAATAATCCCATCTTCAAGGAATCAGACACAGGCGCGAACAGCGGCGCATTATCTGTGTTCATCATGACTTTTAGCATTTCGATATTTGAGGTGCCGGTTCTTGAGAACAACACCATGATGACAATCAGCAGGATCGCTGAGCCAAGGCCGTTATAAATCAAGAAGCTGTAGGCAGCCTTTTCTTTTTCGTAATAGCCCCATTTCCCAATCAGGAAGAACATCGGGATCAAGGTGATTTCAAAGAACAGGAAGAACAGGATCAGGTTTTGCGATGTAAATACTCCGAGCATCCCGATTTCGAGAAGCAGGAACAGCATGTAATAGCCTTTCCACTCTTTTTTGATATGGAAGGATGCGATTGCCGCAAGTGTTGCGATTACCGCTGTCAGTACCACCATGATCAAACCGAACCCATCGATGCCAAGTTCGTAGTTGACAGAGAACATGCCCTGCTGCTCGGCACCCTGCCCGCCGAATTGGATCCAGCGGAATTTTTCAGAAAAGCCAGCGAGATCGCTGCCTCCGCGATACGAAAAGTACGCGATCAGCGCAAGGATCAAAGATGGCAGTGTTGCCAATACGCCAAGCATTTTAATGCCTGACTCGTTCGCTTTTGGCATGAAGACCAAAAGCAGGATTCCTAGTAAAGGGGAGAATACCAGCAAGGTAAGAAAATAGTTGAAATCCATTATAAATACCCCCCTGTTAACGCATAGATGACAATCAGGACTGCAAGGCCGACGAAGGCGATTGTGCCGTAAGTCTGTACCTGACCGTTCTGGATTTTCGCACCGGCTTTACCAAGGCCCTGGACAGTTGCCGTTGTCAGCTTCACGAGTCCCTCAACAAGGAAGAGCTCGATGAAACGCAGGAACAAGCTGACTGCCTTTGCGCCAAACACGATGCTTTGATTGTATATTTCATCGATATAGTACTTATTTTTCACAATGCCATAGGCAATTGGCGCCCTGCTGGACAGCCAGTCGCGTGAAATCGACTTCTTGCTGTACATCATCCATGCAAGCAGGATGCCAAGCAAGGAGACAACCGTCGCGACAATCATAATCCAGCCAGGTCCTTCGATATGGCCATGTCCGAGTACTTCGTTGCCTTCGACAAGCCAGTCACCAAGGAATGTGCCGAACCAAGGTGTATTCACATAACCAGCAATGACTGCCAGGATTGCAAGGACAACCATCGGCATCGTCATGACGGATGGCGATTCATGGACATTCTTCATGTCGCTGCGTGCTTCACCAGAGAAGACCATGAAGAACAGGCGGAACATGTAGAACGCTGTGAAAAATGCCGCAATCACTGCCAGCCAGAACAGAATATAATTGCCATGTGCCCATGCAGCGATCAAAATTTCATCTTTACTGAAAAATCCCGAGAATAATGGGACACCGCTGATGGCCAGCGTTCCGATCAGGAACAAAGGTCCTGTGAAGGTCAGCTTTTTCCATAGCCCGCCCATTTTTTCAATATCCTGAGTATGTACAGCATGGATGACGCTTCCTGCTGCAAGGAATAACAATGCTTTGAAGAAAGCGTGGGTCATCAAGTGGAATACTCCGGCCACATAACCGGCAGATCCCAATGCGAGCATCATGTAGCCAAGCTGGCTGACAGTCGAGAAGGCAAGCACTCGTTTAATGTCAGTCTGGACAAGGCCGATCGTTGCCGCAAAAATTGCTGTGAACGCTCCAATGATCGCTACCGTCAGCATTGCTGTTTCACTAGCGTTGAACAGCGGGAACAGTGAAGCGACCAAATACACACCAGCCGCAACCATCGTTGCTGCGTGGATTAACGCAGAAACTGGCGTAGGACCTTCCATCGCGTCTGGAAGCCATGTGTGCAGCGGGAACTGACCTGATTTACCAACTGCCCCGATGAAAATCAGGATCGCAGTCAAGGTAATCATCGTTCCGGAAATCGCGCCTTCTTCTACTGCCGCAAAAATTTCATCATATTCGAAGCTTCCAGTTTGCCAGAATAAAAGAATCATTCCGATCAAAAGTCCGACATCCCCGATACGGGTCATGATGAAGGCTTTCTTTGCAGCCGCTTTGGCGCTTTCCTTGTAAAAGTAAAATCCAATCAACAGGAATGAACCAACACCGACCAATTCCCAGAAAATATAAGTTTGTAAAAGGTTCGGCGAGATGACGAGACCAAGCATTGCAAAAGTAAAGAGTCCAAGATAAGCATAGAAAACCGGGAATCGCTCATCACCATGCATATATCCTTTTGAGTAGGTATGTACAAGGAAGCTGACAAGAGATACGATTACCAGCATCAGTGCGTTTAATTGATTTACTTCAAAACCCGCAGTAAGTTCCAGATTCCCAATAGTGAGCCAAACGGCTTCAGCTTTATGTGTCGGGCTCTCCAGGCGCTCAAGGAGCACAAGGATGGAGTAGACAAGTGAGGCTAGCGTCGCAAGGATTCCGACGAATGCGCTCGCTTCTTTAAGCTTTTTTCCGAACAGCAGAAGGAATAGAAAGGATACAAGCGGGAACAGCGGAATGAGCCAAGCATTCTCCATTAATATCACAATCCCCTTTTTTGAACGCGCGCGTGTTCTTTCATGTGTACGCCCGTCAGATTGAGGCCCGCATCAAGCGGGGCAGTCCAGCTACTAAATATCTTCTTTTTCAAACGGCCGATGCCGCTTATGAAAAGTTTCATTAATTTTTCAACTCATTCATTTCATCGATATTGACACTTCTGCGGTTGCGGTAAAGTGAAATAAGGATCGCCAGTCCAACCGCTACTTCAGCAGCTGCCACCGCGATGGAAAACAGCGCGAACACCTGGCCGGTGATCGATGGAACTGCTCCGTATTTACTGAAGGTTACGAGATTGATATTGACCGCATTCAGCATCAGTTCGATTGAAATCAACACAATGACTGTGTTCTTTTTTGTCAGGGCACCGTACAGTCCGATGCAGAAAATAATAAGTGCAAGTGCCAGATAGGCTGAAACCGGAACAGAACTCATTCCTGATCACCCTCCTTATCGTCATCCTTGCGCGCGAGTACAATTGCGCCGACAAGCGCAGCGAGCAGGATCACGGATGTCAGTTCAAACGGGATGATGTAATGCGAGTACAGAGCGACCCCGATTTGTTCTGTATTGTTTTCGTGCAGAGTATTCGGCAATGCTTCGAAATCCAGATCGTAGATACCGAAATAGACTGCTGCGCCAAATCCGAGGACACCGAGCAGCAGCACAAGCTTGCGCAATCTTCCGCCCTTTGGCTCTTCTTCGTCGCCATGGTGGCGGGTGAGCATGATCCCGAACAGCATCATGATTGTGATGGCGCCCGAGTAGATCATGACTTGGATGACCGCCAGGAATTCAGCGGACAAGAGCACATAAATACCTGCAATACTGACGAATGTAAAGACGAGCGCTACGACCATGTGGATGACCTTGGTGAGATTCAATAAAAGCACGCCGCCGATTACCGCCACTAAAGCAAGTGACATAAACGCAAAGAATTCGCCTGTTAACGTCATGCTTTATTCACCTTCCGTATATTCTCATCATTTTCGTCAAGCCATTCCAGGTTCTTGAATAAGTCATCCCGGCTGTATTCAGCAAGTTCAAAGTTATTCGTCATGATGATCGCTTCAGTCGGGCACACTTCTGTGCACAGGTCACAGAGGATGCAAAGTTCGAAGTTGATATCATACGTATCAATGATTTTGCCTTTTTTCGTTGGATCAGGATGCTTTTTACCAGTCAAGTTAATGCATTCGGTCGGGCAAATATTGGCACATTGGTTGCAGACGATGCATTTTTCAGGATAAAACTTCTGGATTCCGCGGAACCTGTCAGGAAGCGGAATCGGTTCGTTCGGATAATCGTAAGTCACCTTTTCGCGAGTCAATTGTTTAAGGGTATAAGCTAATCCTTTAGTCCATCCTAGCACGTAATTCACCCCTTTAATGCAGGAAGCCATGCTGCTTCCATTCCTATTTTAGAAAAAATTAGTGAAAAATTCTTTGATCAATGCCGACAGGAAGATGTTTGCCAGCGCAACCGGCAAAAGCACTTTCCAGGCGAACTCCATCAATTGGTCTGCACGGATACGCGGGAACGTAGCACGGAACCAAATGAGGATATAAACCACTAAGCTGAACTTGAGCGCGAACCATACAGCTCCAGGGATGAAGCCGAGGAATGGGAGCGGCAGCCAGCCTCCAAGGAATAATACAGTGATCAAAGCAGACATTGCGAACATATACACATATTCAGCCAGCATGAACATCGCCCAGCGGAATCCGGAATACTCTGTGTGGAAACCGGCAACAAGTTCGTTCTCCGCTTCGGCAAGGTCGAATGGCACCCTGTTCAGTTCAGCGGTAGCGGCAATGAAGAACACGATGAACGCGATCGGCTGCCACAGGATGAACCAGCCGTTGTTCTGCTGTGTTTCAACGATCTCATTCAGGTTAAGGCTGCCTGATAACAGGACAATCCCCAAAACACTCATGACCAGCGGGATTTCGTAGGAAATCATCTGGGCCGCGGCACGCATACCGCCAAGCAATGAGTATTTATTGTTGGATGCCCAGCCTGCCATCAGCATCCCGACAATCGTCAGGCCTGAAATCGCTATATAATACAGGAATCCGACATTCAAGTCGGCAAATTGCAGTTTATCCGTCAGCGGGATCGTCGCCATGACCATGAAGGACGGCGCGAACGCGATGACCGGTGCGATGATGAACAGCGGCTTATCCGCTGCTTTTGGAATTAAGTCTTCTTTTACAAGAAGCTTTACAACGTCGGCAACGGATTGCAACAGCCCCCACTTACCGCCGACATGGGCTGGACCATAACGGCCCTGCATGAAACCAAGCACTTTCCTCTCTGCCAGAATCGCCATTGTTACGAATCCAAGGATTACGAACAAAAGGACGACAGCCAGGACGAAGAAGATGCTGAAATTCATAAGGCCAGCACTGGATTCGAGTAGCTCCTGAACCATTATCCGTCTACCTCCCCAAGAACGATATCAACCGCTCCTAAAATTGCAATCAGATTTGAGATGCTTTCACCTTCGAGCAGTTTAGGGAGGATTTGCAGATTATAGAAACTAGGCCTTCTGAACTTGAGGCGGTACGGCTCTTTTTTGCCATCGCTGGAAATATAGCAGCCAATTTCGCCCCGGGAGCCTTCGATCCGGACAAACGCTTCCCCTTTTGGAGCCTTGATGATCTTTGGAACCTTGGCCATGATTTCTCCCTCTTTCGGGAATTGCTGCACAGCCTGTTCAATGATTTTTAATGATTCTTCGATTTCGCCCATCCGTACATAATAGCGGGCCAGCGCATCGCCTTCGTCACGCGTGACAATATCGAAGTCGAAACGGTCATAGATTGAATACGGCTCATCCTTGCGCAAATCCCACTTGACTCCGGTTGAACGCAGGTTCGGGCCGCTCAATGAATAATTGATTGCGTCTTCCTTTGTATATGTACCGATATTCTTCGTACGATTAAGGAAGATTTCATTCCCTGATACAAGCTGGTGATAGCCCTTCAGCTGTTCCCTCAGGTATGGCACGAATTCCGCTACCTTTTCAATCCATCCTTCCGGAGCATCCCATTTGACGCCGCCTACACGCATGTAGTTGAACGTCAGACGAGCACCAGACAGTTCATTCAGCAGATTCAGGATCATCTCCCTGTCTCGGAATGCGTAAAGCAGTGGGCTTGTCGCACCAAAGTCGAGGATGAATGTTCCCCACCACAGCAGGTGGCTGGCAACCCTGTTCAGCTCCATTGCAAGTACTCTTAAGTACTCGGCGCGTTCCGGAATTTGGACGCCCATCATCGTTTCCACAGCATGGACGATGACATAGTTATTCGTCATCGCTGACACATAGTCCATCCGGTCTGTGTAAGGAATGATCTGGGTATATTGCAGATTTTCCGCCAGCTTTTCAGTGCCGCGGTGCAAATAGCCGATGACCGGCTTCGCTTCTACAATGATTTCCCCGTCGATTTTGAGAACGAGGCGGAATACACCGTGTGTACTAGGGTGCTGCGGGCCCACGTTCAAGAGCATTTCTTCTGTGCGTATCACGGGCTACACCTCCACATCATACGGTTCATAGTCTTTTCTTAATGGGTGGCCGACCCAGTCTTCACCAAGCATGATGCGATGGAGGTCAGGATGGCCTTCGAATTTGATGCCAAGAAGGTCGTAGGTTTCACACTCTGGCCAGTTCGCTCCTGCCCACAGGTTCGCCAATGACTCGATGGCCGGCTGGTCACGGTCAAGCTTAACTTTCAACGCTACTGACTGTCTGTTCTTGTATGAGTACAAGTGAACATACACTTCCATATGGGTCTGGAAATCCGTTCCGTGAAGCTCTGACAGATAATCGAATCCAAGCAGTTCATTGTACTTCAGGAATTCAGCCAGGCGATAATAGGATTCTTTCTTTGCCACAAGCGTTGGGACATCCTTTGAAAGAGGGTTAATATAGGAATCTTCCAAAATGTCATCGCCAAGATTGTCGGTGATTGCTTTTACATATTTATCAAGGTAAGGCTGGTTTGGAGATGGCTTCTTCTCTTCGACAGGCTCATCTGCTCCGGCTTTCGCGCCAGCTGCTGACTTCGCCTTCGCTGCTGCGGCTGCTTTTGCCTTTGCCGCTGCAATTGCTTTCGCTTTTTCATCGTCAGCTGAGCCACCGCCTGCTGCCGCTTTTGCTTTTGCTGCTGCGGCCGCCTTCGCTTTCGCTACAGCTGCGGCTTTCTTCTTCGCCAGATCATCGTCACCTGCTGAAGCGTCTTCTCCTCCAGCTGCCTCCTGTGCTTTCCTTTTTGCTGCCGCTGCTGCCTTTGCCTTCGCTACGGCTGCGGCTTTCTTTTTCGCAAGGTCATCGTCATCCGTTGAAGCGTCCGCTCCACCTTCTGCCTCGGCCTGCGCCTTCCTTTTCGCTGCCGCTGCTGCCTTGGCTTTCGCTACGGCTGCGGCTTTCTTTTTCGCCAAATCATCGTCGTCTCCGGCTGGAGCATCCGCTGCTGCTGGAGTTTCTGATGCTGCTGGAGCTTCGGCGTTTTCCTCTATCTGGCCAGTCGCTTTCATCTTTGCGAGAGCGGCTGCCTTTGCTTTTGCGGCTGCAGCTGCTTTTTTCTTGGCCAAATCAGCATCCTGTCCTTCGACCGGAGCCGAAACCTCTTCTTTTGCCTCTGGAGCTTCCCCAGACTGCTCGTTGGCTTTCATTTTTGCAAGTGCAGCTGCCTTTGCGTTCGCTGCGGCTGCGGCTTTCTTTTTCGCTAGCTCGGCATCGTCACCAGCAGGTGCTTCCGCTTTTGCTTCAGTTTGTTTTTCTTCAGGTTCTGCGACTTTGTCGGCAACCTCTTTCGGGTCATTTCCTTCCCCTGCTTGTTTGGCAGCCTGACGCTGCTTTGCAAGCTCCTTCGCCTTTTGGGCTGCTTCTCTTTTTATTTGCTCTAAATCCTTTTCCCCGCTCATCGGTTAGATCACCTTCTTCCCGGTTTTCGCCTCATAACGGATTTTCTCTTTCAATTTATTAATCCCGTAAATCAATGCTGCTGGGTTCGGCGGGCATCCCGGTATGTATACATCAACCGGTACAATCTGGTCGACTCCCTTTACAACTGAGTATGATTTTACATATGGTCCACCTGCTGTCGCGCAAGAACCCATCGCGATTACCCACTTTGGTTCTGCCAGCTGGTCATACAGCCTGCGGACAGTCGGAGCCATTTTCTTCGTTACGGTACCTGAAACAATCATGACATCGGATTGACGAGGTGAGTTCCTGTAGAACGTCCCAAAACGGTCAAGGTCATAGTGAGCCGAACTGGACGCCATCATTTCAATCGCGCAGCACGCAAGACCAAAAGTCATTGGCCACATCGAGTTGCTTCTGGCCCAGCCTTTTACCTGTTCAAGAGTTGTCACGAATACATTCCTTTGGAGTTCTGCCGCTTCTGCTGGTGATAAATCATCCAATTTTAAATCCATTTTAGCACCTTCTTTT
The DNA here is from genome assembly GCF_030122805.1 of Mesobacillus sp. AQ2. Lineage (NCBI taxonomy): Bacteria > Bacillati > Bacillota > Bacilli > Caryophanales > Bacillaceae > Mesobacillus > Mesobacillus sp. AQ2. Next base: position 4,598,588 of record NZ_CP126080.1, read on the forward strand.
TCCATGCGTAGATGAGTCCGATTAGAAGCATTACGACGAAAATCAGCATTTCAATCAATGCGAAGATCCCCAGCTTCTCGTAGGCGACAGCCCATGGATACAAAAACGCTGTTTCTACATCAAAAATAACGAACATAAGGGCAAACACATAATAACGGACATTAAACTGGACCCGTGCATCGCTGAACGGTTCCATCCCGCTCTCGTAGGTGGTATATTTCCGCTCGTCGTTCTTGTATTTCGGCCTCAGAAGCTTAGCCGCAAACAAGGCTACGATTGGAAGCAATACCCCGAGACATAGGAACACAAAGACTATCAAATAGTTATTTTGATATAGATTCAACTGTTCCATGCCCATCCCTCCAATGTTGTAAAATTTTCATACTTTTTAAACTTGTAACCGATAACAATTATACCATTGTTGCAATAGTGTGTCGACAAGGCTTTGAACAATCTGGCAACCTTCTTCCATACACTTTTTGATAGAAAAATAGTATCTTTCTTGACCTGTTCGGAAAGCGGGAAAGAGTCGTCCCCTTCCATACTTAGTTGTCCAGAAGGCAAATTATTCTCATTGTTTTTACGAGGCTGTCTGGTGTGAAGGCCGAGCCGCGTTCTGAAGGGTGCAGCCTCACAGACGCGCGCTAAAACAAGACAATCGGTTACATTTTATATTTAAAACAAATCAGGCTTGATTGTCAGTGACGTTTGTCAACATTTATGAGTTCTGTTGCAGCGTTGAGTTTATGGCGAAATTGTGGACTTTTCGCCTGGCGGAAGTTTTTGGGGACCTTTATTGGGGAATTGAGTGAGGAATTGATTTCTAAACGAGAATTTTAACGATGATAGAGATTATTTTTGATCTCTATCATGATTTCTTAGGATAATTTTTAAGATAAACCCTGATCTATTTTTGAGTTTTATAGCGAAATTTTATTTATATAGCGAAATTTTATTTATATAGCGACTTTTTTATTTATATAGCGACTTTTTCTTTTTTATAGCGAGTTTTTAGTTTATATAGCGAAACGGAATCCGATCCCAGATTTGCTAATCAATTGGATAGCTCCGCGGAAATTCACGACATTCTATCAATGCCAAAAAGAAGATTCATTCACCGCACAACAGCAAGGATACATTGTTGTCGACAAACACACCGGCATAAAAAACACCCCCCAGCATTGCTGGAGGGTGTCCATTAAAAACATTAAATTCTGCGTTCAGCAACTGAAATACGGTTGATTGCACGCTGAAGGGCAAGTTCTGCACGCTTGAAGTCGATGTTCTCCTGCTTTCTTTCATGCAGGCGCTGTTCAGCGCGTTCCTTTGCTCTTAATGCACGTTCAAGATCGATTTCAGATGATTGTTCTGCAGATTGAGCAAGGATGGTTACCTGCTCGGGACGGACCTCAAGGAAGCCGCCGCTTACTGCAATGAACTCGTAATTGCTGCCATTTTTCAAACGGACAGCGCCAATTTGTAGCGGTGCAACCATTGGAATGTGGCCTGGCAAGATTCCAAGCTCGCCTGTGCTTGCTTTTGTGCTTACCATTTCAACATCTGATTCATACACCGGCCCATCGGGAGTAACAACACTGACTTTAATCGTCTTCATTTTTTACCCTCCTGGTCCGTTATTAGACCTCTACACCCATACGTTTTGCATTCTCGATAACTTCTTCGATTCGGCCAACTAGGCGGAATGCATCTTCTGGAAGGTGGTCATATTTGCCGTCAAGGATTTCTGCGAATCCTTTAACTGTTTCTTTAACTGGCACGTAAGAACCTGGCTGTCCTGTGAACTGCTCGGCTACGTGGAAGTTTTGTGACAGGTAGAACTGGACGCGGCGAGCGCGGTGTACAGTCAGCTTATCTTCGTCAGAAAGCTCATCCATACCCAGGATTGCGATGATGTCCTGAAGTTCTCTGTAACGCTGTAAAGTTTGCTGTACGCGGCGAGCTACTGAGTAGTGCTCTTCGCCAACGATTTCAGGTGTCAATGCACGTGAAGTCGAAGCAAGCGGATCTACCGCAGGGTAGATACCCATTTCAGAAAGCTTACGCTCAAGGTTCGTTGTTGCATCCAAGTGAGCGAAAGTTGTAGCCGGAGCCGGGTCAGTGTAGTCATCGGCAGGTACATAGATCGCCTGGATGGAAGTAACAGAACCTACGTTAGTAGATGTGATACGTTCCTGCAATTTACCCATTTCAGTTGCAAGAGTCGGCTGGTAACCTACCGCTGATGGCATACGGCCAAGTAGGGCAGAAACCTCGGAACCTGCTTGTGTGAAACGGAAGATGTTATCCATGAAGAAAAGAACGTCCTGTCCTTGCTCATCACGGAAATATTCAGCCATTGTCAAACCAGTCAGGGCAACACGCATACGTGCTCCTGGCGGCTCGTTCATCTGTCCGAATACCATCGCTGTTTGCTTGATAACGCCAGAGTCAGTCATTTCGTGGTAAAGGTCGTTACCTTCACGTGTACGCTCACCAACACCTGCGAATACGGAGATACCGCTGTGCTCTTGAGCGATGTTGTTGATTAATTCCTGGATTAGTACAGTTTTACCTACACCGGCACCACCGAACAATCCGATCTTACCACCCTTGATATATGGAGCAAGAAGGTCAACTACCTTGATACCTGTTTCAAGGATTTCTACCTCAGTTGAAAGCTGTTCGAATGTTGGAGCTTCCCTGTGGATTGAATCGCGGCGTGATTCAGCAGCGATTGGAGCGTCAAGGTCGATTGACTCACCCAATACGTTGAATACACGCCCTAGTGTTACGTCCCCAACCGGAACGGAGATTGGAGCACCTGTATCTAATACTTCCACGCCGCGCTTAAGGCCGTCTGTGGAAGACATCGCGATTGTACGAACTGTGTCATCGCCTAAGTGAAGGGCTACTTCAAGAGTTAGTTCGATGTTCACATCCGCATCGCTGGTTACAATTTTCAAAGCGTTATAGATCTCTGGAAGATTGCCGCTTTCAAACTTAACGTCAACAACCGGACCCATAACCTGGAGAACGCGTCCTTTGTTCATCTTGTTCCCTCCTATCGTACTAGTTGAAATATATACATCATGATGGGATGCAGCATCAAGCCACATCCCCCATTATCATTGAAAAACCTATTCGAGCGCTGCAGCTCCACCGACGATTTCGGTGATTTCCTGGGTAATCGCAGCCTGACGCGCGCGGTTGTAGCTCAAGCTGAGGGAATTGATCAGCTCTTTCGCGTTGTCCGTCGCGTTTCTCATGGCTGTCATACGAGCAGCGTGTTCACTTGCTTTGCTGTCAAGCAGTGCTCCGTAAATCAAGCTTTCTGCGTATTGCGGCAAGAGAACTTCCAGGATCTCCTCAGCGTTCGGCTCAAATTCATATGAAGTAAGCTTTGTTGAAGCTGCGCCAATATCCGTTAACGGAAGCAGTTTCTTATCGGTTACTTCTTGAGCGATCGCGCTGACGTAATGACTGTAGTAAATATATAATTCATCAAATGTTCCATCCGAGAACATGCCAACTGTGCTGCTGGCGATATCCTGGATCTCAGAGAAGGACGGCTGGTCAGCGATGCCAACGATGTCAAGGACAACGTTCATGCCACGGCTTTGGAAAAAGTCACGGCCGACACGCCCGATCGCGATGATCGCAAACTCATCATTTGATTTATGGCGTTGCTGGATTGTCTGGTACAGCTGGCGAAGGACGTTACTGTTGTAAGCCCCTGCTAGTCCGCGGTCAGATGTAATCACTAGATATCCCGTCTTCTTGACTGGACGGCTGTTCAGCATTGGGTGGTTGGAATCCTTGCTGCCCATTGCGATTGAGGCAGTCACTTCCTGGATTTTTTCCATGTAAGGAACGAATGCTTTCGCGTTCATGACCCCACGGTTCCATTTAGCTGCGGATACCATCTCCATTGCCTTGGTAATCTGGCTCGTCTTTTTAGTCGAAGTAATACGGTTTTTTATATCGCGTAAAGATGCCATTTCGGTTCTCACCACCCTTTTACATAGATTGTTAGTCCAAGGTCAGGCAGGACCAGCATGGAAGCTGGCGCTGCTTAACTACTTATTCAGATACTGCAAACGTCTTTTTGAAAGCGTTTAGTGCAGCAGCCATATCGTCGTCTGAAGGAAGTTCCTTCGTTGATCGGATATGGTCTAACACTTCTGTATGGTTGTGGTCTAACCATGAAAGGAATTCACCTTCGAAGCGGCGGATATCCTGCAATGGAATATCGTCCAGGAAGCCGCGAGTCAGTGCATATAGGATTGCAACTTGCTTTTCAACAGCAAGCGGCTTGTTAAGATCTTGTTTAAGTACTTCTACCGTACGGGCACCGCGGTTAAGTTTTGCCTGAGTTGCTTTATCAAGGTCAGAACCGAACGATGCGAATGCTTCCAATTCACGGTATGAAGCAAGGTCAAGACGCAGTGTACCAGATACCTTCTTCATCGCTTTGATTTGAGCGGATCCACCTACACGGGATACAGAAAGACCTGCGTTGATCGCTGGACGAACGCCAGAGAAGAATAGGTCGGACTGCAAGAAGATCTGTCCGTCTGTGATTGAGATAACGTTCGTTGGAATGTAAGCAGAAACGTCGCCTGCCTGCGTTTCAATGAACGGAAGTGCTGTGATTGAACCCGCTCCTTTAGCGTCGCTCAACTTAGCAGCACGCTCTAGCAAGCGTGAGTGCAAGTAGAATACATCCCCTGGGTAAGCTTCACGGCCTGGAGGACGGCGAAGCAGCAAGGAAAGTTCACGGTATGCTGCCGCTTGTTTTGAAAGGTCATCATATACTACAAGCACATGCTTGCCATCGTACATGAAGTCTTCAGCCATTGTAACACCTGCGTACGGAGCAAGGTATAGCAATGGAGCTGGCTGGGAAGCAGATGCTGTAACAACGATAGAATAATCTAACGCGCCGTTCTTACGGAGTGTTTCAACCGCATTACGTACAGTTGATTCCTTCTGTCCGATTGCAACGTAGATACAGATCATGTCCTGGCCTTTTTGGTTAAGGATTGTATCGATCGCTACAGATGTTTTACCAGTCTGGCGGTCACCGATGATCAATTCACGCTGTCCGCGGCCGATTGGCACAAGAGCGTCGATCGCCTTGATACCAGTCTGCAATGGCTCATGAACGGATTTACGATCCATAACGCCTGGTGCAGCGTACTCGATTGGACGAGTTTTAGTTGTGTTGATTGGACCCATGCCATCCACTGGCTGTCCAAGTGGGTTTACGACGCGGCCGATAAGCTGTTCCCCAACAGGAACCTCCATGATGCGGCCCGTACGGCGTACCTCGTCGCCTTCGCGGATGTCCGTGAAAGGTCCAAGGATGATGATACCGACGTTATTTTCTTCCAGGTTTTGTGCCATACCCATAACGCCGTTTGAAAATTCAACAAGTTCTCCAGCCATGACATTGTCGAGGCCATGAGCACGGGCGATACCGTCACCAACACTGATAACTGTACCCACATCACTCACTTGAATTTCCGACTGATAATTTTCGATTTGCGATTTTATCAGCGCACTGATTTCTTCAGCTTTGATGCTCATGAGTTTCACCCCTATCTACGAATCTTAGCCTAGCAATTTACGTTCTAAACGATCGAGCTTGCCGCGCAAGCTGCCGTCAAAAATGCGGTTTCCAATGCGAAGCTTTACGCCTCCAAGCAAATTGGAATCTACAATGTTTTCAATTTGAAGTGACTGTTTGCCAACCTGTGGCGCGAACGAAGCTGAAAGAGCTTCAGCCTGCTCAGCCGAAAGTGGCTGGACACTATAGACTTTTGCTTCAGCCACACCTTTTGCATCATTTGCAAGGGCGATGAACTGGTCAGCAACGTCTGCGATCTGGTCTTCGCGGTGGCGGTCAACCAAAATCATCAAAGTGTTAAGGACATACGTGCTTACAGATCCGAATGCCTGCTTCAAAACCTCTTTCTTCTTCTCATTAGGAAGTTTCGGAGACTTTAAAAATGCAGTCAATTCCGGATTGTTCACAACAACTTCTTTTACTGTGCGAAGCTCTTCCTCAACCTGTGGGAGAGCCTGCTTTTCAGAAGCGAGTTGAAAAAGTGCCAGGGCATAGCGTTTTGCTACTGTAGAGTTGCTCATCGGGCATTACCCGCCTCTTGAATGTATTCATTGATGAGCTTTTCCTGGTCAGCTGCAGAGATTTCCTTCTCGATTACTTTAGAAGCGATCAAGACAGAAAGTGAAGCAACTTGTTCGCGGATCGCTGCAACAGCCTGCTCCTTCTGCTGTTCGATTTCAAGCTTCGCAGATTCTTTGATTCTGTCAGATTCAGTACGTGCCAGTGCAATGATTTCATCACGCTGAAGGTCGCCCTGTTTCTTTGCATTTTCAATTAGGCCCTGTGCTTCTGTGCGTGCCTGCTTAAGCATATCACGCTGTTCTTCCAAAAGTTTTTGTGCTTCTGCACGGCTCTTTTCAGCCGCTCCGATTTCACCAGCAATATGCTCTTCACGTTCCTTCATGATGCCCATCAATGGACCCCAAGCGAACTTTTTAAGCAATGCTAACAAAACAAGGAACATAACAAGCTGGAACAAAATATCTCCAGTATTTAGGCCGGAAGCCGCTCCCAATACAAAATTCATTGTTAACACCCTCGATTCACTCCCTTCAAGAGTTGTACCATGATTAAAAAAGGTCCAACATGCGTCATCCGGCTTAGTGCCGACGCTTAGGGCCGCTCAAAATGCCTGCTTGCCCTATTTTATTTCAAACGATTGCTTGCATTCAGATCCAGGTCTGCTCCTCTCCGGGTTTAACCGTCTCGAAGCCTACATAATAGAATGGCGAAGGTTCGCGCGGAATGATCTTCGCCATCTTAAATTCTTATAATTGATTAACCACCGATTACCATGAACGCGATAACTACTGCGATGATAGGAATCGCTTCAACCAACGCAACCCCGATGAACATTGTAGTTTGAAGCATACCGCGAGCTTCTGGCTGACGAGCGATACCTTCTACTGTACGTGATACGATCAAACCGTTACCAATACCTGCACCAAGTGCTGCTAAACCAATTGCGATTGCTGCTGCTAATAGACCCATTATAAAGTTCCTCCTTTAATGTATGAAAAAATAGTTTTATAAGTTTTGTTCATTAAATGAACAGGGTATATATTAATGGTCATGACTCACTTTATGAGAGAGATAAACCATCGTTAACATAGTGAAGATAAACGCCTGGATTGCTCCGACGAAAACGGAGAATCCTTGCCATACAAGCATTGGAACGGCTGCGGCCAAGTGTCCGCCTACTCCGGTTGCGAGGCTGGCTGCAAGAAGACCCAACAGGATCTCACCTGCGTAAATGTTACCGTAAAGACGAAGACCAAGAGTGAGCGTATTCGCGAACTCTTCAATGATCTTGATCGGGAACATGAACCAAAACGGCTTAAAGAATTCCTTGCCATACTCGGCAGTGCCCTTTAGCTTGACGCCATAATAATGGGAAAGCCCTACCACCATGACTGCAAGAGTCAGTGTGATGACCGGGTCAGCTGTCGGTGATTTCCACCATAGTTCATTGTCGACAACGACAGAGAACGGCAGTCCCAGCATATTGGAAACAAACACATACATCAGCAGTGTGATCCCAAGGACGTGAAATCTTCCCCCGTCCTTCCAGTCCATCGTGCTGTTGATGATTCCCTTGACGAAATCCATAACCCATTCCATGAAGTTCTGCATTCCTGTCGGTTTCATCGCAAGCCTGCGAGTGGAAAGAACGGCAATGATGAATACGATTGCGGTAGCTACTGTAATCATCAGCAAATTTGCTAAGTTAAAAGTAAGCCCAAATATTTCTTTTAATGGAGCTTCATGATGCATCAATTATTCACCTCTCTTCCCCGCTATTTACGTGATTGAAAAGTCTGGACAAAAAAATCTATCATAATGACAATATAAGCTGTCATTAATCCCAAAACCGTAAATACAAGGTTTATGCGATCCGGATATTCCATCGCAATGATTACGGCAAGCGCACCGGTCGCAAGTCTCGACATCGAGCCAAGTGAGCGAACCTTCTTCCCCTGTACCACCGAATCCCCGAAGGTGTTCATTTTCCTCGCAAGCAGCCATAAATTAAAAAGGCTCAGGCTTGTACCAAAAATCAATCCGGCAAAAACAGATTGATAGGTTGTAAACCCATATCCAAGTACATATAAGGACAATAATGTAAATATGTATTTTCGCTGGCGAGTAAACATATCCTTAATTTCCATTGGTGGCTAGTCTCCTGAAAAGAAGTGTTGGATGAGGCGAAGCATGGCATACACACCTGCCGCCAGTCCGATCAGCAATCCGAATATTAAGAAAAGCGGCTCTGTACCAAGGGTACGGTCAAGCCATCTTCCGGAAAAAATGCCAATTAAAATGGAGCCTACCAATTGAGATAGTATAGCGGACATGAGTGCCATCGCTTGTAAAGGGTGGCGGTTGTTTCGGCGCATAAAAACGCATCCTCACTATAGAGAATGGACATTCAGGGGAGTGAGAAATATTTTTGCAAAAACAATATTTTCACATAAAAAAAAGCTTGCATATCAACATTGAAAACCTTATCATTTTATGCCCTTTGTAAGCATACAATAGGCAAATGTCAATGTCAATCAATTGGGGTGAAAAAATTCACAAAGTTTTCACTGTGAATATATACCATCAACCCTATATCAGTATTATATTATTATAACAGAAAAAAACAGGACCGGAGTAAAGTTTCACCTTTTTCCGGTCCTGTTTTCAATAGAAGTTTTATCGATATAAATCATCGTTTCGATCATGCTCTCGCGCCCAGCTTTCTTCGCGAATACCTTTGCCAGATACACTCCGTCCTCCGGCAATTTTTCAAGCGGTATCTCTTTGCCGGCCATCCCTTTTTTCAGCTTTCTTCCCCAATCGAGAAAACCAACGAACCGAAACTGATCAGGATCGAAGAGGGCGATACCAAACTCGTCGGCTCCCCCGGGGAGATAAACTTCATATCGATAGGCTGTCCCAGAGTCGGCTGGAGCGAAACCGAAGCCCATTACCCGCGGATAATCCGGCTCTTCGAGAACATACAGATAGGGTATGCGGATCTTATTTTTTCCGTCATCCATCACAAGGCTGCCGTCATTGATTTTGTCATCGAGCATCTCCGGGGTAACCTTCATCGCCACTGCGACATCTTTACTTTCACCTGGTTTGAGTGTAAAACTCAGCGGCAGCTCCCATGCAATCCCTTTTTGTTTTTTCGGTATCGAGAAGGAGTAGGACTTTGTGGCGGAGCCCGTATTTTTCACTTTCAGTCGAGCGCTATGCCGATGCATGTTATCTGCAAGCTGAAATTTCCCAAATTGCAGCGATCCAGGAATCACGAGGCTCCCTGTTTCGATTGCAGCTTCTGTCTGGATCCGTCCTGCCCCCTGCTCGAATGTCCGGTATGTTTTTCCGGACTGATCCTGGATTTCCTTGGCAGTGTTCATGATCGCCGACTTGATTTCAGCAGGATTCCAATCCGGGTGCGCTTGCTTGATGAGAGCCGCAGCACCGGCGATATGGGGCGATGCCATGCTCGTTCCCTGAAGCGGCAGGTATCCTCCGGGAATCGTGCTGTTAATCGCGACCCCTGGCGCTACGATATCCGGTTTGATTTCCCAGGTGACCGTCACCGGGCCGCGCGAACTGAAGTCTGCCAGGATATCTTTTTCTTCTATTAAATGGATGCGAATCATCATCGAATTGTTTTTCAGTTGCTTTTTCAAAGCCAGCCCAGTTTTCTTGCTGATTGCAGCTACAGGGATCGGCAGGGTCTCTTCAAGGTTGCCGAAGAATGTACCATCCGTATTGTTGTAGATGATGACACCAATCGCGCCTGCTTCGAAGGCATTCTTTGCTTTTTCGGTAAAAGTAAGCTTGCCCCGCTCTACGAGGACTAGCTTATCACTAACATCTTTCATCTCTTCTTTGGTTCCCAGTCCTGCAAACACCAAGTTCTCACTCTGGGTAATCTTCCAATTGTCCGAACCCTGTAAAAGCTCGAGCCTGATTTCTTCCGTGTTGCCTGTAGCGGTGATGTACGGTATCTGCATCGGTGGAGTGGAAGCGCCCACCGATATCGCTTTTGAAGCGGTCCCTGGCGACCCGACTGTCCAGCGGTTAGGACCTGAATTACCCGAAGACGTAACAGCGACGATCCCCGCATCTACCGCTTTGTTAAGCGCAAGGCTGATCGGCAGATCAGGACCATTTACATCATTTCCAAGTGATAGGTTCAGGATGTCCACCTTATCCTTGATCGCTTCATCTATCGCCGCAATCACCTGCTCGGTCGTTCCGCTTCCGCCCGGACCAAGCGCCCTGTAGGCAACAATTTTCGCTTCAGGTGCCATGCCTCTCATTCTCCCGTTTGCTGCGATGACACCGGCCACATGCGTACCATGAAGCGTGCTTTTGAATCCCATACCCTTCGTTTCCATCGGATCATCATCGCCATCTACGAGGTCATGGCCTCCGGCAAAACTTCTCCTTAAGTCAGGATGCTCGTAATCGATTCCCGTATCGATCACCCCGATGGTAATCCCCTTTCCCGTCAAATGGTTTCCCTTTTCATCAAGCAGCCCATGGACCGCTTCCGTTCCTATTAATTCAAAGTTATCAATGAAGCTGGGGCTGGATTGATAGTGCTGAGGCTGGTGAAGTGATGAATTCTCCACTCTGTATGTGTTTACTTCAGAAACAAGTTTTACATTTTCTATCCCTTCCAGCTGTTTCAGTTCAGAAGCTGGCCCCTGTACAGAATATCCATTGATCGCATGTGTGAACACACGTCGAAGCTTCGTATTTTTAAGGTTTTTCAGCGTATTTTTGATTTGCTGTTCCTCCACCGGCTGCTCCGTCATTACGATGGCGATTTTTTCAGCCTGGGGATCTTCACGCGGAATCGGCGGATGCTGCAATTTTTGTGGCTGGAAGGCGGTAAGGATGACTAATGAAAGGAAAAAGAAGAAAATGCTACGGATTTTCATGAAATACAGCCCTCCCTTTTTAGCTTAGCCTGTCATTTTAGGGAGAATAGTATTCAGATTACATTTTTTCCGCGAAAACAGCGGGGAATTCCGCGAATGTAATGAGCAACCCCGCGAAATCAGGGTTGTTTCCCGCGAAAAATTCGATAATTCCGCGAAATCTTGCTGGAATTCCGCGAACTAGAATTATTCTAAATCCATAAGATTTTCAAAGAAAAGAAAAACACCCCTTTTTCAGAAAAGAGGTGTCTTCATTATTACTTACTTCGTTCCAAATAAACGATCGCCTGCATCTCCAAGGCCAGGTACGATGTATCCGTGGTCGTTCAGCTTTTCATCGAGCGCGGCGATATAGATATCGACGTCAGGATGGGCTTCTTTTACCGCTTCGACGCCTTCTGGGGCTGCAATCAAACACATGAATTTGATGTGCTTGGCGCCGCGATTTTTAAGAGAGTTGATCGCTTCAACAGCAGATCCTCCTGTCGCAAGCATTGGGTCAACGACGATGAAGTCGCGCTCTTCGACGTCGCTTGGAAGCTTCACATAATATTCAACCGGCTTCAATGTTTGCGGATCACGGTAAAGACCGATATGTCCTACCTTCGCTGCCGGGATTAACTTCAGGATGCCGTCAACCATTCCGATACCTGCACGCAGAATCGGGATGATGCCGAGCTTCTTGCCTGAAAGTACTTTCGATTTTGTCTTTTCGACTGGTGTTTCAATTTCAATTTCCTCAAGCGGCATGTCACGCGTGATTTCGAACGCCATCAGCGTTGCGACTTCGTCTACAAGCTCGCGGAATTCCTTTGTGCCTGTGCTTTTTTCGCGGATATAAGTAAGTTTATGCTGGATCAATGGATGGTCAAATACGTATACTTTTGCCATGATTATCGCTCCTTTTAAAGGTAAATGAGTTGTGAACACCGTCTGTTATATGTAAGATCTGCTGAATCACACTTCGTTTAATTTTACAGAAAAACCTCTTTACAAGCAACCGCAATAGCGTAATGATTTTTCCCTGAAAAAGCGGCCCTCATTCATGATGGGCCGCCGGGGTGTTATTTTATCTCTCAGGGTATAATTCGAACTTGCTTGTCAGGTCTTCGACGCGTTTGCGCGCTTCTGCCAGTTTTGCTTCATCTTCATGATTTTTCAGGGTGAACGCGATCAATGAAGCAATCTCGTCCATCTCTTCATGTCCGAAGCCGCGGCTTGTGACGGCGGCTGTACCGATACGGATTCCGCTTGTGACGAATGGGCTTTCCGGATCGAATGGGATCGTATTTTTATTGACAGTGATGCCGATTTCATCCAGGACCTTTTCCGCTACCTTTCCAGTCAGGCCAAGTGAGCGCAGATCAACCAACAGCAAATGATTGTCTGTACCGCCCGATACAAGATCGATTCCTTCTTTGTTCAAGCCTTCTGCAAGGCGGTTGGCATTGGAGATGATATTCTGGGCGTATTCTTTGAAAGAATCCTCCAGCGCTTCGCCAAACGCAACTGCTTTGGCAGCAATGACATGCATAAGCGGGCCGCCCTGGATGCCAGGGAAAATGGACTTGTCGATTTTCTTCGCGAATTCTTCTTTGCAAAGAATCATCCCGCCGCGCGGTCCGCGAAGGGTTTTATGGGTAGTCGTCGTGACAAAATCAGCATATGGAACCGGATTCTGGTGCAGGCCTGCTGCAACCAAACCGGCGATATGCGCCATATCGACCATCAAATAGGCGCCGACTTCATCCGCGATTTCACGGAAACGCTTGAAATCAATCGCTCTTGGGTATGCACTCGCACCGGCAACGATCATCTTCGGCTTATGTTCACGCGCTTTTTCAAGGACAACATCATAATCGATGACTTGAGTTTCCTCGTCGACACCGTACTCGACGAAATTATACTGGACACCACTGAAGTTAACCGGGCTGCCATGAGTCAAGTGACCGCCGTGGGAAAGATTCATCCCGAGGACGGTATCGCCCTGTTCAAGAACGGTAAAATAAACCGCCATATTCGCCTGGGCGCCTGAGTGAGGCTGGACGTTCACGTGCTCTGCGCCAAAGATTTCCTTCGCGCGGTCGCGGGCGATATTTTCGACAACATCGACATGCTCGCATCCGCCATAATAGCGGCGGCCTGGATAACCTTCCGCATATTTATTTGTCAGTACAGATCCCTGCGCTTCCATGACTGCCTCGCTGACAAAGTTCTCAGATGCAATCAATTCGATTTTGGTACGCTGACGCTTCAATTCATCCTGCATTGCTGCGAATAACTGGCTATCCTGCTGTGACAAGTGCTTCACGTAAGTTCCCCCTCTTGATATGTATTATCTGGTTTCGTTATTAGAAAATTCATTCTTATTTTAGCCGATATTATGATGAAAGAAAAGGATGACGCTAGAAAAAACAGAACCATTGAACAGGTTCTGCTTCTTCATCAATCAACATGATTCATTTTCGTTTGTTCGTTCGTAAACTGCTCGGGCGCCGCCGATCAGCTTCGGCCTTGTTTTCGCCAGCGTCACATGGGCATGTCCGACGCTTTTCTGCTGCACTCTGACTGGCACGGCGACATGCTTCATTTGCATGCCAATCAATGTATCGCCAATATCGATGCCGGCGTCTGCCTTGATGAATTCCACCACAACAGGGTTGTCGAGGTTTTGGTAGGCATGCGCAGCCATTGCCCCGCCTGCATCCCTCACCGGGATTACCGTCACTTCATCCAGCTGCTTTCGCTCCGCCGTATCCCGTTCGACGACGATCGTGCGGTTCAAATGCTCACAGCATTGGAACGCCAGCTGGACGCCTGTTTGATTCTGTAGTTCGCGGAGCTGCCTGAAGACCATTGCCGCGACCTCGTCCGTACCCGCTGTACCAATCCGCTGGCCGATGATTTCACTCGTGCTGCAGCCGACAACCAATACCTGGCCTTTTTTCAGTTGTACCTGTTCGTTAAAATCGGTAAGAATGGAGTTCAATTCTGCTTCCCATTGTTGAATAGACAGTGTCAGCGCCTCCTTTTAAAAATCTTACTGCTTGTTTTCATACTCCTTGATTTTGCCTACACGGTTTTCGTGGCGGCCGCCTTCGTACTCCTCTGTAAGCCATACAGCTGCAATCTCCCGCGCAAGCCCAGGTCCGATGACACGCTCTCCCATCGCGAGCATATTGCTGTCATTGTGCTGGCGAGTTGCTTTCGCACTGAATACATCATGCACCAGCGCACAGCGAATGCCCTTCACCTTGTTCGCAGCGATGCTCATGCCAATGCCTGTACCGCAAATCAAGATTCCCTTATCAAACTCTCCGTTCGCCACTTTTTCCGCAACCGGGAGCGCATAGTCTGGATAGTCAACAGAAGTACCGCACTCACAGCCGAAATCTTCATACTGAATATTCATTTCATCCATCAATTTCTTAATTTCCTCGCGGATATTGACTCCGCCATGATCTGAAGCAATTGCAACCTTCATTTGTAAAATCCTCCTATGTTTTCCCGCTTGCGGGGCGATTATATCTACTGTTATTTTCTCATATTCGCTCTGGATTATAAAGAAAACGGTTTTTTTGTATTGATATTCATTACTAATATTTGTTTAGAAAAAGATTTTATAGCGAGTTTTACTTTTTTATAGCGACTTTTTGCTTTTTATAGCGAGTTTCATTTTTATATAGCGACTTTTCGTTTTTTATAGCGAGTTTCATTTTTATATGGCGACTTTTCGTTTTTTATAGCGAGTTTTTAATTTATATAGCGACTTTCTCATTTTTATAGCGACTTGGAAATTCAGCGCCATTTTTTCCAACTCAAAAAAAGAAAACCACAGCATCTTCCAGCTGTGGTCCAACAATTATTTACAACGAAAACTTCGTAATCGTGCTTTTTAGTTTTCCGGCCTGGTTTTGCAGTTCTACCGCCAACTCTTCTACATCTGAAATGACTTCCGCCTGCTGTTCGGCAGCTGAGGCCACGCTCAATGCTCCGGCAGAAGTCTCTTCCGCAATCGCGGCCATTTCCTGCGATTGATTGGATGTGTGCTGGATGGTTTTCATTTGCGTTTCGACAAGTGCGGTAATCGTGTGGATCACATCTGCCATCTCGTGGATAGTTTCCGTCATTTCTTCAATTACCTGGTTTGTCTTCTCGCCTTTCTTCGCTTCACCATTCGCCGTCTCGACCTGTCTGCTGATCTGGCCGACGACGTTCTGCACCTCAGACTGGATGTTTTGGATCAAGCCTGATATTCCCTGGACAGCATCCGCACTCTGGTCGGCAAGCTTCCTCACTTCTTCGGCGACAACTGCGAAGCCTTTGCCATGCTCTCCGGCACGTGCTGCTTCAATCGATGCATTAAGCGCGAGCAAATTCGTCTGTGCAGCGATATCGCCAACAAGCTGGATGATCTGCTCCACTTTTGTCGCGTTTTCTTCTAATCGTTTGACCGTGCCAAGCGATTCGCGGTTATCATTCGCAAGCCTTTCAATCCCTGAAATCAATGAATGGATGGCATCCTTTGATTCCTGGAGATCTTTAACCATTTCCACGGAGATCGATTCAGATGCCCGCGCTTTTTCCTGGACGTCTTCTGCGATCCGGATGACTTCATCAACCGATTCCGCCGTCGTTTGCGTAGATAGCGCCGAAGAATCAGCTCCAGCCGCAATTTCCTTGATCGTCGTTGAAATGATCGACGCCTGCTCGGAGGCTGCTGCTGATTGGCCGGAAATGCGGATTACTTTTTCATTTGTTTCATTGAAATTCGCATCAATCTGGCTGACCATCTCACGCAGGTTTGACAGCATGTTATTGAAGGCCATTCCCAAAGAGCGGATTTCGTCATCCGATTTCGAGACTTCGACATCCTCGCCAATCTCACCCTGTGCCGCCTTCAAAGCCGATTGTTCCAGCTTTTGCAATGGCTTGATAATAAGACCGGCAGCCATATACGCGAGCAGCCCGGACCAGAAGATACCGAGACCTAGAACTGCGGCAGTATAAACGACCGAATTAATGCCAATGAACTTTTGAACAAAAGGATAAAGGAAATAAATAAAGAATGCACTTGTTGAATACGTGATGATCGCTAACACGGTCGTCAGTATGACCATTTTCTTTCGCAATCCCATTTTGTAGCTTCGTTTTGAACCCACTGACAATCCCCCTGAAAAAATGAATTTGCATCGTTCCACTTTTCGAATCGCTGCGAAAAGTTTTTCTCAAGGGTATTATCGGATTTTATCGATGATTCTTTCGATACTTTTTTGAATTTCTTGAAAAGCTTTCCGATAAATTTGCTCATCCCCGCCATACGGGTCGGCCACATCTCGGCTTCCGCTTTCCCCCGCAAATTCTTTTAATGTAAAAGTTTTCTCAGCCGCGTCTGGATATTGGCTAAGAATCAGCCCTTTATGGCTACCGGTCATCGTCAGGACCACTGTCGCCCAATCAATCATATCCTTTGTCAATGTCGAGGAAAGATGCTCATGGCTTATTTCGTTTTCCTCAAGCACGATTTTTGCGTTGACCGAAGCATCCGCGCCGTTCGAAGCATACACTCCCGCTGATTTCACTTCGACGCCGGGCAGCTGCTTGCTTTTTAAAATCGCTTCCGCCATTGGGCTTCGGCAAGTATTTCCGGTACAGACAAATAAAACGCGCGCCATGCGTTTCCCTCCTGTGTTGAACTTTTCTCCATTATAAGACAATCTTAAAGCATTTTCATTTTTGCCATTTGGAAACGCGCGAAAAAAATACACCCGCATCACAACAGGTGCACAAAAAAGTCTATATTGGCAGAAGCAATTTCAGCCCGAATGCGAGCAAAATGCTTCCTCCCAATGCTTCGCTGTATGTACCAAGCCAACCCTGCACTCTTTTCCCGACCAGCAGGCCTGCCCATGTCAGGACCATCGCTGCGACTCCAAAGCAAATCAGTACTAGCAGCGTCCTCGCGCCATAGATTCCCAGTGTGAGGCCGACAGAAAAACTATCAAGGCTGACAGATAGGGCAAAAATCATTAAACCCTTGCCAACCGGAGTAATCAGGCTTGTCTCCTCTTCCTTGAAGCTTGCCCAGATCATCTGGACACCGAGCACAATCAGCAGCAGGCCGCCAATATATCCTGCTATCGCCCCGAATTGCTGCGATAAAAATCTTCCTGCCACCATTCCAAGCAGCGGCATCCACACATGGAACAAGCCAATCGTGACGCCAATTTTAAAAATATGCCTTTTCGTCAGCCTGAACATGCCCATTCCGAGACCTACGGAAAATGCATCCATTCCCAATGCGAATGCCATCAACATCAGTGTGAATAATTCGCCGGCTATTGCTGCCATGTCTTCGCCCCCTCGGACTTGCTAATTCAGCATATGCACGTCCAAAAAGATTTAGAAGCACGGAATTGGGAGTTTAAAACTCATGGCGGCCGCAACAGCAAAAAAGCGCTCCAGGACTGAAGCGCTTTTCTTCTATTTGTTGATAATCGGCAGACCAGAAGCCTTTGATAAGCGATTCATGATTGCCTGGCCGACGCCCTGCTCAGGGAAGACTTCTCCGAAAATGATATCGAGGTCTTCCTGGTTGAAGGCCCGGAGTGTATCATAGAGAGCTTCCGCGACAGTTTCAAGACGGGCTCTTTCGCCGCATGCTATCACGACATTCGCATCATAAAATCTCTTGTTTTCCTTCGTGGTCATCACGCCGACTCTCTGGCCTTCGTTCCGCTTTTCATTCACCAGCTGCTGGATTTCTTCTTTTGATCCATCAACGAGATAAAAAGGGGAATTAGGCGCGTAATGGCGGTATTTCATCCCAGGTGCTTTCGGGGCCTGGCCTTCATCCGTTAACGCCGGGTCTGCCGAAACTTTACCAATTACTTCTTCCAACTGCTCCTTCGTTACACCGCCAGGCCTTAGAATCACAGGGATTTCACTGGTGCAATCGACCACCGTGGATTCAAGGCCAACTCCGGTTGCACCGCCATCGACAATCCCGGAAATTCTGCCGGTCAGATCGTCGGCAACATGCGCAGCCGTCGTCGGGCTTGGCTTACCTGACAGATTCGCACTTGGTGCCGCAAGTGGAAGGCCTGTCCCCTCGATGAGTGCCAGGGCAACGGGATGGTCGGGCATCCTGATTGCGACTGTGGATAATCCGGCAGTTGCCTTTTCAGAAAGAGCGCCTGCCTTCTTTTCGAGGATGATCGTCAGCGGACCTGGCCAGAAAGCATCCATTAATCGCAATGCCTGTTCAGGGATTTCTTTTACAAAAGAATGAATTTGTTCACGATTGGCAATATGGATAATCAATGGGTTATCCCCAGGTCTTCCTTTTGCTTCGAAAATCTTCGATACGGCTTCATCGCTTTCTGCGTTACCTCCGAGTCCATAAACCGTTTCTGTCGGAAAAGCGACGACTTCATTTTGCTTCAGTTTTTGTGCAGCTTCCATGATTTGTGGATATGTTTTTAAATTATCCACATTCTTATCCACTGTCCACATTTGTGTTTGCATGTACATCCACCTTTTACTTCTCGCTATACTAGTCTATTTCTATGAAAGTATAAAAGAAGAATTAGCAGAACTCAAGTTTTTATCCACAAATTGTGGATACTTTTAATGAAACAGTGGATAACTTTGTGGATTAATCCACAATTCACAGAATTATTTTCATAATCGCGGAGTTATCCACAGTTAAAACTTGTTTAAGATGATTTTTTTCAAGAAGAGAATCAGGAATTTCGGATTGGTTCACCATTTCAAAACCAATGCTCCCAAAAAAAGAGACAGCACTCATCTTGTTGGTGACGAGATAAAGCTCCTCCAGCTCCTGGCTTTTCGCCGTCAGGAATGCTCTTTTGAAAAGAAGCATCAAATCAGGCTGGGCAATTTGCGGAGAGACGACGAAGGAACGCAATAAACCCGCCTTGTCCACAGGTTCTACACCAAGACATGCCTTAAGTTCCCCTTCCTGATTCTCCATTAAAGAAAAGTTTTCAATCGATTCTGCCAAACCTTCCGGGCTTACACCTGCCTCTGTCAAAAAAGCATCTAGCTTAGGCAGGTCCTCTTTATTTGCACTTCTGATTTTCCATGTCATATCTTTCACCTCGAGATTTAGATTCTACTAAATTGATATGATAGGATCGAAAAAAGTAGAACTCAAAAAAAAAACACGGCAGCAAATCACTTATGTGACGCTGCCGTGCTTCTTTTAAATGTGCTCTTTAAGCCGGGTGTTTAGTCGTTGTTATTGTTGTTGCGGGCATTGCCGCCTTTTTCACCGATTTCTTCATAGAAGCTTCGGTCATGGTTCTCAGAAGTCGCTTCTCCGCCTTTGCGGCCAATCTCCTGATAGAAGTCCTTGTCGTGGCTTTCGGATGTTGATTCGCCACCTTTTTTACCGATTTCCTGGTAGAATTCGCTGTCATGGCTCTCAGCAGTAGCCTCTCCGCCTTTGCGGCCAATATCCTGATAGAAATCTTTGTCGTGATTGTTGGAAGTTGCTTCGCCGCCTTTACGGCCGATTTCCTGATAGAATTCGCTGCCATGGTTCTGACTTGTTGCTTCGCCGCCCATGCGTCCTCGTTCTTCACGTGACATCTTATCATTATTATTGTTTTTAGCCATATTACTCATCCTCCTTGAAATCTAAGTTTTGATGTTACACTACACTGAATATCCGGAATCTCACATGCTAAAACTAGATTCAAAAGAATGTAATATGCTTGTTCAACGAATGTAATATTTTTGGAAAATCGCGCAGTCGTTTTTCCTCCTTTACCATGTATTTCTTAATAGAAGCTAGCTAATGTTTCCTAGCTTCTCATAGTGAAAAATTCATACGTGAGTGATTTAGGTCACTATGTCCCTCACTTTGTATGGTTATAATAAATTTATACAGATGAAAACCTTTCTCAAAAAGGGGGCAGGGCATGGAAATCAAAACAATCTATCAGCAAATTGGCGGAGACGAATCGATCCGCAAAATTGTTGATACTTTTTATCCGAAAGTTTATGAAAATGAAGAGCTCAGTCCGTTGTTTGAAGGAGATATAGCAGAAATCAAGAGGAAGCAGTGGATGTTCCTCACACAACTGACCGGCGGCGGAGCACTTTACAGCGAGGAATTCGGACCTCCCAATATGAGGGCCAGGCATATGCCTTTTGAAATAACGCCTATTCGCGCGCAGGCATGGCTGAGGCTGATGCATGAAACATTGACCGAAACAGGATTGCTGGAAACCGGGGGAGGCAAAGCCTTGTTCGAGCGCTTGAGCCAGATCGCGCCAATTATGATCAACAGCCAATAAGGAGGGCTTATCATGGAAAAACAATCATTGAAACAATACCAGGAATTCAGCGAAGAACGGTTTACGAAACGGATTGTCTTTAAAAAAGGTGACAGCACTGTATTCCTGCTAAACTTCATGCCAGGCCAGGAGCTGCCGAAGCACACTCATCCAGGGACAGAAGTGTTTATTTTAACAATGCAGGGCGAAGGAACGTTTACGATTGACGGAGAAGAAGTAACGGCAGCAGCCATCGAAACCGTCCATTTGAGCGGCAGCGAAGAACTATCCTATAAAAACACCGGTGATGAGCCTGTCACTTTATATGTGATGCTCAACAAGATTCCGGATGAAAGATTTGCACAAGATATTTAAAGTAAGATTGAAGCAGCTGGTTTTTGCTAGTTGGTCGATATAATGATGGATTTGGTCGAAATACTTTAAAATGTGGTCGATATAATTGAAAATCCGCTGATATAATTCAAAAAGTGGTCGATATATTTTGAAATTCGCCAAATTAATTAAAAATGCGGTTGAATTATCTAAAATTGCGAGCTAAATCGAAGTTATTTTGATCAAATCTGCTAAAAAACAGCCCCTGCATCCTCTGCCGGGGCTTATTTTATCCGAAAATCCTGTTCCAAATCTCCACCAGGAAGAATGCAACCTCCACTTCTTCTTCCTCGCTGCCTTCGTAGACTGGTTTTTCATCCTTTTCTGATGATTTCTTGTCCTTTTTCGTTTCTTTTACAAGATCGGCATCTGCCTTTTCGTCTTCCACATCTGCTTTTACATCACCTTTGTCGCTGTTTTCATCGAAGCCTTCGCTTGTTGCTTCGCCGTTTGAGAAATCAAGGAAGCATAGCGGCGGATACAGGACGCACCACCAGTTTGCTCCTTCTCCTTCGCCCAGGGTGATGAGGATCGCTTCATATTCACCTGCCGGATAAAGGAACTGTCCGTATAGTTTAGTAGGAAACTGGACCTTATCGAACTCTGTTTTTACCGTCTGTGTGGAGCCTTGTTCTGCGACGACTTTTTCGGCGATCTTCTGGATTTCCGGAAGTTTGGACTTGATCACTTCTCTCGCAGCTTCAATCGATGTAAGGTCCTGGACCCATTTGGTGATCTCCTTATTGATTTCATCGCGTACCAGTCGCTTGATTTCCTGATCTTTTTCAAGGTCGCTTTCAGCAAGAATCCTCAGCCGGATCGCTTCGTTCGGTATGACCTTTGCCTCCTGGGCTGCCACTTCCGTTTTCGGTGTATATAAACTTAACATCGTACCTGCACATAATAGGAGTATATATAATAAAGCCGCTGATTTTTTCATCATCATCATCTCTCGCACCATCCCTTCACTAGTCACAGTGTGGACAGTTTGATAGATTCTTAAACTAGTAATTTTGAAAAAAAAATGGACCCCTTTTGATCAGGAGTCCATTTCAGCAAAAACCATCCGGTCCTTGCCATTGATATCAAAAACAACCTCAACTCTGGCGTGCGGGAAGGTTTTTTCCAGAAGCGCACGGACGGCTTCTCCCTGGCCTGCGCCGATTTCAAAGCCGACGAGTGCCTTTTCTTTCAGCACAAGTGGCAGCTCGTCCATGAAGCGACGATATAGGTCCAATCCATCTTCCCCGGCAAACAGCGCCATATGCGGCTCATGCTCGGTAACGATGTCTGACATCCATTCCTGGTCTGCAATGGGAATGTACGGCGGGTTCGAGATGACAGCATCGACTTTTTTTCCTTGTAAAATAAGCGGCTGCAGCAGGTCGCCATGGAAGAATTCGACGTCTGCACCCAGCTGGCTGGCATTTTTCCGCGCAACATCCAGTGCGTCTTCTGAAAGGTCGATCGCTGCCACCTTTAATTCAGGTTTCTCCAGCTTCAGGCTAACCGAAATCGCTCCGCTTCCGGTCCCGACATCGACAAGGTCAATTTGGCCACTTTCCGGGAAAAGCTTTTCCAGCCGCTGAAGCGTGCCATGAACAAGCTCCTCCGTCTCCGGACGTGGAATCAGCACATGCTCGTTCACCTCAAAGCGGCGGCCATAAAACTCCTCTGAACCGATAATATACTGGATCGGTTCACCTTCTGCATGCCTTTTTACAGCGGCACGGAACTCTGTCCACACTTCCCCATCCAGTTCATCGCGCATCTTCATCAGCATCGAAGTGCGGGACAGCCCCGAGAAGTGCCGCAGGAGCAGCTCACCGGCAAACTCTTCACGGTTATGTTCTTTTAAAAAAGAAGAAGCCCAGTTGAGGGCTTCATACATTTTGGGATTAGTCATTGTTCGCACTCTCAAGTCTTTGCGATTGGTCTTCCATGATTAATGCATCGATGATTTCATCCAACTTGCCCTGGAGAATCTGGTCAAGCTTTTGGATCGTCAAACCGATACGGTGGTCAGTCACGCGGTTCTGCGGGAAGTTGTACGTACGGATACGCTCAGAGCGATCGCCGGTACCAACGGCTGATTTACGAACCTGGTCGTACTCCGCCTGCGCTTCCTGCTGGAACTTGTCATAGACGCGGGCACGAAGTACCTTCATCGCCTTGTCTTTGTTTTTGTGCTGTGATTTTTCATCCTGACATGACACGACGATTCCAGTCGGGATGTGAGTCAAACGGACCGCTGACATCGTGGTGTTTACGGACTGTCCGCCGGCTCCGCTGGACGCGAATGTATCGAAGCGGATATCCTTATCATGCAGCTCGATTTCAACTTCTTCTGCTTCCGGAAGACATGCAACCGTAGCTGTTGAAGTATGGATACGTCCGCCTGATTCCGTTTCCGGAACACGCTGGACGCGGTGAGCGCCGTTCTCGAACTTCATTTTGGAATATGCGCCATTTCCGTTGATCATGAAGATGATCTCTTTAAAACCGCCAACGCCAGTCGTGCTGGCATCGATGATTTCTGTTTTCCAGCCCTGTGATTCAGCAAAACGGCTGTACATGCGGTATAGGTCGCCAGCAAACAGAGCGGCCTCATCACCGCCCGCAGCGCCGCGGATTTCCATAATAACGTTTTTATCATCATTAGGGTCCTTAGGAACCAGGAGAATCTTGATTCGCGCTTCCAGCTCTTCAATGCGCGGCTCAAGATCGGAGATTTCCTCCTTGACCATTTCACGCATACCAGCATCAAGCTTTTCTTCGAGCATCGCCTTTGCATCGGCCAATTGCTCTTTCACTTCTTTGTATTCACGGTAAGCCATGACCGTTTCCTGGATGTCAGACTGCTCCTTGGAATACTCGCGGAGCTTCTTGGAGTCATTGACTACTTCCGGGTCACTCAATAGTTCATTCAATCTTTCATAACGATCCTCAACTGCTTGAAGACGATCAAACACGGACATTCACCTCTATTTTCATAATCCTTCATATGGATTCAAACATAATAGTAAAAGTTCATAGCATAACATTCTAATTATAGTATAGGTGCCACTCTCAGTCAAAATCATTCTAAACGCTTATAGCCAACGAAAAAGCATGCCCGATGCCGAGCATGCTGTCCCGATGGTGCTTTTATTCAATATTGACATTGATGTCGTAGCGCGGCAAAGCTTGAGCCAGCTTATCATGTAATGTTTTCTGTGCTTTTTCGCGATCCTTTCGGGTTACCCGCCCTTGAAGCTGAGCTGTCACGTTCATCTCCCCGCCGTTGATCCAGATCGAACCTGGTTCATAGCCAGCATCTGAAATGACGTCTTTCGCTTTTTGGACATCCTGGGAAAAACTGTGGTGGTTCTCGTTATCGGTATTCAGCAAATTCGGGTTTTGATCGGTCATCGTCATGCCATTGTCCTGGTCCTTTGTGAAATTCGGGCCATCCCCGTGGCGGACTCCGTCATTTTCCCTGTTCAGATCAACACCAGCCTGGTCTTCATCCTTGTCATATACAGATTCAGCATTATCCTGAGCACATCCTGAAACCATAACCACCGCGAACATAAGCAATATGAGTAATTTTTTCAAATTATGGCACCTCCCGCGGTTAGCTTGCCCATTTGGGGGATCATCCATGCAAGGATTGAGCTATTTTTAGCGGAAATACGCGGCCGGAAAACTTCACGGCTATCATTGCATCTTAATGAATATTAATTGCACGATAAGAAGCATTAATTGCATGTTCAACCGTGTTAATTGCACCGTAAGAAACATTAATTGCACGCTCACCCGTGTTAATTGCACCGTAATGTTACATGATTGCACGCTTAACCAATATAGGCGAATTCATATAAAAAATCCCCCCGCTCACGGGAGGATCAGACATTATTATGTTAAGCTTTGCGTCGTTTTTTCGATTTTAAGCTCATTTGGTGATTTTGGCACCTCATGGTGGTGTCTGCAGCGCGGCTCATATGCTTCTGATGCGCCAACAAGTATGACTGGATCATCGTAAGAAGCCGGTTTGCCGTTGATCAGACGCTGTGTACGGCTTGCAGGCGATCCGCAGACAGCACATACAGCCTGAAGCTTGGTCACATTTTCAGCAACAGCCATCAACGCAGGCATTTGGCCGAATGGCTCGCCGCGGAAATCCTGGTCAAGCCCGGCAACGATGACGCGATAGCCGCTGTCTGCCAGGTGCTGGACAACCGCAAGGATTTCATTGTCAAAAAACTGGACTTCATCGATGGCAATGACATCGATATCAGGGTTGATGTGCTTGAAAATATCAGTAGAGTTGGCAATAGGCTTGGCAGTAACTGCTGCTCCGTTGTGTGATACAACCGATTCTTCGCTGTAGCGGTTATCAATCGCAGGCTTGAAAACAGCAATTTTTTGCTTTGCAAATTGCGTCCTGCGCACGCGGCGGATCAGTTCTTCGGATTTACCGGAAAACATGCTGCCGCAGATCAATTCGATCCAGCCGCTTTGTTTCATAACGTACATGGTCGGCCTCTCCTTCCTCGCTAAACCAAAAATTTGATAGGCTTTTTTCGTATTTTTACGGCTTTTCCATGCCATAAAGGTACGAAAAAAGCCTGGTCAAAGTTCGACACTTTTTTTCAGCTTTTTCCATTATAACAAAAAATTCCGCTGAATCCAGACACAAAAATAAAGTTCATAAAATAAATTTTTATCTTATATATGTACCCAAAAGCACATGTAAAAAGGCAATAAAAAACAGGCAAGTCACAAAGCTTCTTGCCTGTTTCATCATCTCTTATATTACTGGTTGTTTTTAAGACCGTATTTCTTGTTGAAGCGGTCAACACGTCCGCCAGCTTCAGCAAACTTCTGACGTCCAGTATAGAATGGGTGGCATTCAGAGCAAGTTTCAACGCGAATCTCGTCCTTAACAGAACCAGTTTCGAATTCGTTTCCGCAAGCGCAAGTCACCTTAACTGTTTTGTAGTTTGGATGAATTCCTGATTTCATTCTTTTCATCTCCTTCCGCCCTGAATCATATCCGAAACAGAGTTATAATCAACGGTTCAGACCGTTATTGGAAAAACACACTGACCTCATTATAACAAGTCCAATTCATTTTTTCAAGTCAGTTTTTCAGCCCAGAATCTGGAATTATGAGCGCTTGTTATTGCCTTTCATTTCTTCACCAAGTACTGCGAAGAAATCTTCATTCGACTTGGACTGTCTTAGCTTGCGCAGGAATTTTTCCGCGAAATCCGGTGAATCGGACATCGATTTGCGGATCGCCCACAGCTTGTCCAGATGGTCCTTTGGAATA
The DNA here is from genome assembly GCF_030122805.1 of Mesobacillus sp. AQ2. Taxonomy (NCBI): domain Bacteria; kingdom Bacillati; phylum Bacillota; class Bacilli; order Caryophanales; family Bacillaceae; genus Mesobacillus; species Mesobacillus sp. AQ2. Next base: position 4,624,685 of record NZ_CP126080.1, read on the forward strand.
AGCAATTCTTCCTTACGCGTTCCGGAGCGACGGATGTCGATGGCCGGGAAGATCCTTCTTTCGGCAAGTGAACGGTCAAGGTGAAGTTCCATATTACCTGTTCCTTTGAATTCTTCGTAAATGACATCGTCCATACGTGAGCCTGTATCTACAAGCGCAGTTGCAAGGATCGTCAAGCTGCCACCTTCCTCGATATTACGCGCAGCACCGAAGAAACGCTTCGGACGGTGGAATGCCGCAGGGTCAATACCACCGGACAATGTACGTCCGCTTGGCGGAATGACAAGGTTGTAGGCACGTGCAAGACGTGTGATGCTGTCCATCAGGATGATGACATCACGCTTATGCTCGACAAGGCGCATCGCACGCTCAAGCACAAGCTCTGCAACCTTGATATGGTTTTCAGGCACTTCGTCAAAAGTGGAGCTGACTACATCGCCGGCAACGGAACGCTCGATATCTGTTACCTCTTCAGGACGCTCATCGATCAATAGCACAATCAGTTCCGCTTCCGGATGGTTCGTTGTAATGCTGTTGGCAATTTCTTTGATAAGCATCGTTTTACCAGCCTTTGGCGGAGCGACAATCAATCCGCGCTGTCCAAAGCCGACTGGTGCAAGGACATCCATGATTCTGGTGGAAACCTTGTTGTGTGTAGTCTCAAGCTTCATCTGACGGTCTGGGTACAATGGCGTCAATCCCGGGAAGTGAACCCTTTCTTTTGCCGATTCTGGGTCATCACCGTTGACAGCCTCGACCTGAAGCAATCCGAAATAACGTTCGTTCTCTTTAGGAGGACGGACTTTACCCGATACCTTGTCCCCGTTCCTTAAGTCAAAACGGCGGATCTGCGAAGCCGAAATGTAGATGTCCTCTGAGCTTGGGGAATAGTTGATTGGGCGCAGGAATCCAAAGCCCTCAGACTGGATGATTTCCAGGACACCTTCCATGAAAAAATAACCCTGCTGTTCGGCACGTGCTTTTAAAATAGCAAAAATAAGTTCTTTTTTCGTCAACTTGCTGTAGTAAGAGACTTTATACTCTTTCGCGAGTTCATAAAGCTCTTTCAATTTCATATTTTCTAAGCTTGAAATATTTACTTCCATAATGAATGTCACCACGCCTTAAAATATTTCGATTTCCCCCATAAAGAAAAGTATAAGAATATCAGAGTATGGATGGAAAAAGAAGAAATGAGTTCCTTGAAGGTTGTAAGAAGGAATTAATGAAGGTAGAACATTTTGTGAACTATATATATTACTTTCAAAACAATTTTCATTTTACCCTTAAATATGAAAAATAATCAATCTTTTTATATATCCGCTGCCTTTAGGTGGTAAGGCAGCGGACTTGAAAGGGTTTGCAGTCATTTTTTTAGCTATTAAAACACGACTGTTGATTTTCGTTTCAGGCGCTTCGCTTTCCGCTGGAAGAATATGAAAAAGACCAACTGCCGTCTTTTTCATAAGCAATTCTTCCTTGGGGCTGGCGCTGAGCCTCCTCGTCGTTCCACTCCTGCGGGGTGCAAATGATTCCTCACGTGAATCATTTTACCTAGGTCTCATCTGACCAGCTGCGCCCGCAGGACACTGAATGGCTTCCTCGAGTTTAACCACGCACGATGGAAATGCGATAGCATTTTCGGAGGAGTCTACGCGCCTTCCACTACAATCAACAGCAGAGTTCAACAACATTGGGTTTTTAACACAATTTTTTAAAAAATTTTTATTATTTCATGACTAAGTGAGGTTTTTTCTTCAGGCTGTGCTGGCCTTCGATGAACCGGACTGTGCCTGATTTTGCACGCATGACGACGGAGTGGGTTGAGCCGTATGAGCCTTTGAACTGGACTCCTTTAAGCAGCTCGCCGTCTGTTACGCCTGTGGCTGCAAAGATCGCATCGTCGCCGCGGACGAAATCTTCCATAAGGAGGACTTTATTGACATCGATGCCCATTTTTTTGCATCGCTCAAGCTCTGCATCATTTTGCGGAAGCAATCTTCCCTGGATTTCACCGCCGAGGCTTTTAAGTGCTACAGCTGCGATGACACCCTCAGGTGCTCCGCCTGAACCAAACAGGATATCCACGCCGGTAGTATCAAACGCCGTATTGATCGCGCCTGCTACATCTCCGTCATTGATCAGTTTGATCCTTGCTCCGGCATCACGAAGCTGGGCAATGATATGTTCATGGCGCGGACGGTTCAATACCGTCGCTACAACATCTTCAATATCCTTGTTCTTCGCTTTTGCAACTGCCTTCAGGTTATCAAGGACAGAAGCATTGATATCGACCATTCCAACCGCCTCTGGTCCTACTGCAAGCTTATCCATGTACATGTCAGGTGCATGAAGCAGGTTGCCGTTATCTGCCACCGCTAGGACAGCAAGGGCATTCCAGCCGCCGGACGCTACGATATTCGTTCCTTCCAAAGGATCGACCGCTACATCCAAACGCGGGCCATAGCCTGTCCCAAGCTTTTCACCGATATACAGCATCGGTGCTTCATCCATTTCACCTTCACCGATCACGACTGTACCTTTCATCGGGATGGTGTCAAACACATCTCTCATTGCCGACGTTGCAGCATCGTCAGCTTCGTCTTTTTTTCCGCGTCCCATCCAGCGTGCTGACGCAAGCGCCGCCGCCTCGGTCACGCGGACAAGCTCCATCGTTAAGCTACGTTCCATATGATCATCCCCTAATCATGAAAGGGGCTAATGCCCACCGAAACAGTAAACCTCTCTATCTCTTTGATGTGGCCGCAATGCACGGCTCGATAATCAAATAGGTTATACTAATTTACGGTTTCAATCAGCATTAGCACCACTATTTGTATTGTACAACTCCATTGTACTATACTTTTTATGATTTTTTTACTTCTTCTTGCTCTTCAGAGGTCATATCTTCACGCCAAATTGTGGCACCGAGCCCATTCAGCTTTTCAACGATGTGGCTGTAGCCGCGATCGATATGGTCTACACCCGTCACCTCAGTGACACCTTCAGCCATAAGGCCGGCAATGACAAGAGCTGCTCCGGCGCGGAGATCGCTTGCCTTAACCTTGGCTCCCTGAAGCTTGACCGGACCGCTGATGATCGCAGATCTGCCTTCAACTTTGATATTGGCATTCATTCTTCTCAGTTCATCGATATGCTTAAAGCGTGCGCCATAGATTGTATCCGTGACAACGCTTGAGCCTTCCGCCCTTGTGAGCAGTGCGGTGAATGGCTGCTGCAGGTCTGTCGGGAATCCTGGATAAACGAGTGTCTTAATGTCGACCGCCTTGTACTTCTCAGCAGGAGCAACATAGATTTGTTCATCACTGGCTTCAATTTTGGCTCCCATTTCCTTCAGCTTGGCCACAAGTGACTCAATATGCTGCGGAATGACATTATCAATCGTGACGCCATCACCAATCGCAGCTCCAAGAATCAAATATGTTCCTGCCTCGATTCGATCCGGAATGATAGTATGGCGGCAGCCATGAAGCTCGTCCACACCATCGATACGGATTACATCGGTTCCGGCTCCTTTGATTTTCGCTCCCATATTGGTGAGCAATGTTGCTACGTCAATGATTTCCGGCTCTTTGGCGGCATTTTCAATGATGGTCCGCCCTTTTGCCCGTACAGCTGCAAGCATGATATTGATCGTTGCCCCAACGCTTACGACGTCAAGATAGATTCTTGCTCCGCGAAGCTCATCTGCACGAAGATAGATTGCACCCTGCTCATTTGTCACGCTGGCACCAAGTGCTTCGAATCCTTTTATATGCTGGTCAATCGGCCTGGGACCCAAATGGCATCCGCCAGGCAGTCCAATGACAGCCTTTTTAAAACGGCCAAGCATCGCTCCCATTAGATAGTAAGAAGCTCGCAGCTTTTTCACTTTTCCATTCGGCAAAGGCATGGAAATCATGGAAGACGGATCTACCGTCATTTCATTGTTCGAGAATTCAACAGAACCGCCGATTTCCTCCATCAAGTCCTTGAGCATATGAACATCGGAAATATCCGGCAAACCTTCAATGGTTACAGGCGATTCAGCTAAAATAGTTGCGGGGATCAAGGCTACCGCGCTGTTTTTCGCGCCGCTTACCCGTACAGTCCCTTTTAAAGGATAACCGCCTGCAATCTTAAGCTTTTCCATTTTTGACTCCCTTCTAAGCCGTGATGTAAGGTCAAGCTGGAGATGCAAACAATGTACAGCTAAGACCGATATAGGCTCTACGTAGATTAAAATGACCGAAATCAATTTGGTTTATTTTTCCAATAAAAATATTCAGATTCCGGGAGTTTTCTATTCCCTTAGTTTACACGATATTCCCAATTTCATGTAATAAAATGCAAAAAAGATTAAATTGGGTAAAAGTTCCTAACTAGACTATGCCTCTGCAAGGCAGACCATATTTCTAGTTTCAATAGCCCTGTTAATCAAGACTGTTGACCTTCGTTCCAGGCACTTCGCTTTCCGCGGGCAGTCTGGTAGCCTCCTCGGCGTTAACACGCCTGCGGGGTCTCCCAATGACTTGCTAATCCCGCAGGACTTTGAATAAGCTTCCTCGAGTTCGCCCACGCACGATGGAAATGCGTTAGCATTTTCGGAGGAGTCTTCGTGCCTTCCACTACGGTCAACAGGACTTAAAAAATCGTTGGGTGTAACAGAGCAACTAAGTAAGTTGCTTCATACAGCAGATACAATTACTGTCCGCGAGATTCCCAGTCTTTCAAAAATGCTTCGATTCCTTTGTCTGTCAGCGGGTGGTTGAACATTTGCTGAATGACTTTGTATGGTACGGTGGCGATATGTGCGCCTCTTAGTGCTGCGTCTGTTACGTGTTGTGGGTGACGGATGGATGCTGCGATGATTTCTGTGTCGATTCCGTGGATGGTGAAGATTTCGGCAATCGTTGAAATCAGGTCGAGTCCGTTATGGCCGATGTCATCGAGGCGGCCAAGGAATGGTGACACGTATGTAGCCCCCGCTCTGGCTGCCAGCAATGCCTGGTTTGCACTGAAGACCAGTGTTACGTTTGTCTTGATTCCCTCTTTTGAGAATACGGAAACAGCCTTCAGCCCTTCTGGAGTCATCGGAACTTTGATCGTAATGTTCGGTGCGATTGCAGCTAATTCTTTTCCCTCTTTGATCATGCCTTCTGCATCAAGCGCGATGACTTCGGCACTGACAGAGCCAGGGACCAATTCGGTAATTTCCTTCAGACGGTCCTCAAACTTCACATTCTTTTCTTTTGCCACAAGTGACGGGTTTGTCGTGACACCTGATAAAATTCCAAGAGTATAGGCCTCGCGGATTTCTTCCATATTTGCAGTATCGATAAAAAACTTCATTTGTAAACGCCTCCAGTCGACATAATTTTCAAACTTACGAGAAAAGCGCAAGCGCCTTGGTCAGCCCCGACAAGCGCTGGAGGGCCTGACAGTGAAGTCGTTCTTTGACTTCATTGGCAGGACCGAAGCGTCTTGAGGGGCTAGGCGCTGAAGCTAGACAATTCTCGAAGTGGATTTAAAATATTCTAAATTATATAAATGGACAAAAACCGCCTTATTGTAAGGCGGTTTTATTATAACAAATTTTCGTTGCTATTACGCTTTGTTAGAAGAACCAAATTCGCGCATTTTGCCGATCACAGTTTCTTTGATTGCGTCACGAGCTGGTCCAAGGTATTTGCGTGGATCGTACTCGTTAGGCTTTTCAGCCAATACCTGGCGGACAACTTTAGCTGAAGCAATCTGGTTTTCAGTATTAACGTTGATTTTAGCAGTTCCTAAAGAGACTGCTTTCTGGATGTCTTTTGTTGGAATGCCTGTACCGCCGTGCAATACCAATGGTACGCCTGCAACCTTGTTGATTTCTTCCATTTCTTTGAAACCAAGGTTTGGTTCGCCTTTGTAAGGGCCGTGTACAGAACCAAGTGCAGGAGCAAGGCAGTCAATGCCAGTGCGCTCAACAAGTTCTTTACACTCTTGTACGTCAGCATAGATAACGCCGTCAGCAACGACATCGTCTTCCTGTCCGCCGACAGTTCCAAGTTCTGCTTCAACAGAAACACCTTTTGAGTGAGCGTATTCTACAACCTTTGAAGTTGTTGAAACATTCTCTTCGAAAGGTCCGTGTGAAGCATCGATCATGACAGATGTGAAGCCTGCGTCGATTGCCTCTTTACATTTGTCGAAGCTTGAACCGTGGTCAAGGTGAATAGCGACAGGAACTGTAGTGTTATAGTCCTCCATCAAACCTTCTACCATTTTCACAACAGTCTTGAAGCCGCCCATGTAGCGTGCAGCACCTTCAGAAACACCAAGAATAACCGGTGACTTCTCAGCTTCTGCAGCCTGAAGGATCGCTTGAGTGAACTCAAGGTTATTTAAGTTGAATTGCCCAACAGCGTAGCCTTCCGCATTCGCTTTTTTCAGCATTTCAGTCATTGAAACTAAAGGCATATCTTTTCCTCCTTCGTTATGATCAATCGCTTTTTGATTATGCTACCCTTTAAAAGGGTTTCCCTCTCTGCTTTTGATTATGTACCCGAGATGGCATTCATCAAAACGAAATGATCCTGTGGAATTCATATGTATCATACCAAAAGAAAATCAGAATTGCCATTGTTCAAGCCTTGTTTTTGCAAGTGTCATAAAAATGCTATAAAGCAAGCGCTACCAATAGTTTCACTTGTCTGTAAACTCACTTTTTCAGGCAAGAAAAAACCCCCTGGAGCATCCTGAGGGCACTTTATGTATCTCAATCTTTTGATACGGTTTGTGAATATTTCTTTACTGCTGCGCGGATATCATCAATATCGAATGGCTTGGCAAAGTGGGTCAAAGCACCAAGGTCCATCGCTTCCTGAATCATATCCAGCTCGCCATAGGCGGTCATGATGATGACGCGTATATCCGGGTCGATTACTTTCATTCTTTTTAAAATTTCAATACCATCCATGCCCGGGATTTTCATGTCCAGAAGAACGAGATCGGGTGGATGCTTCTTAACCAGTTCCAGGGCCTGGACGCCATTTGCAGCCTGGTACGTTTGATAACCTTCTTTTTGCAGCACTTCATTAAGTAGAATTCTGATGCCAAATTGGTCGTCAACAATTAGTATTTTTTCTTTCATGCCGCCTCTTCCCCCTAATAAATGTAATATGAGTAAATGCTTTTGCCCAGGAAATGGTTTCGTCCTATCCCCATTACACAATTCGTTAAGAATCTTGAAATTCCTGCCATATTTTTAAACTTATTTTCGACAGATGCTTTTTCATTCTCATTGTAGTACTTTATAATCAGTATTGGCAAAGACGGAGGTGCTGGAATGTTAAAAATGTTTTCGACACAATTGGCCGGATTATTCAACCGGCTGATGGAAAAAGAAGAATTTTCAATTGAGGATGGAGCACGGCTGCTGGCACAGGCTGCTGCCGGAGAAGGCAAAATTTATATTTTCGGTACCGGGGAAATGAAGGCTGTTGAACTTGAAGCCGTTTATGGCGAAGAGCCACTTCAATCTGCAGCTATTTTATCGAAGGAAACAGAAATAGAAGCCGCAGACCGCGTGCTGATTGTCAGCCGCTACGCCGATAATGAAGAGGCAGTCAAAATGGCAGGCATTATACAGGAAAAAGGGATCCCGTTCGTGGCGATTTCTACCGTCCGGAATGAAAATGAAGGACTGAATACGCTTGCGGACGTCCATATTGATTTACGAATCAAAAAAGGCCTGCTGCCGGATGATGCCGGCAACAGAATTGGCTATCCCACTTCTATGGCGGCACTGTATATCTATTTTGGCCTAAAATTCACGATTGAGGAAATTTTGGAAGACTATTGACACGTATTTGTATGATTAAATCACAAAAATGCACAAAAAAAGCCGGCAAATTCACCGGCTTTTTTTCATGTTATTTATTTGTCTTGATGGATGCTTCAATAAAGTCCCTGAATAGTGGCTGCGGACGTGTTGGTCTTGATGTGAATTCAGGATGGAACTGTGATGCCAGGAACCATGGGTGGTCCTTCAGTTCGATGATTTCAACCAGACGACCATCCGGGCTTGTCCCTGAGAAGATGAACCCTTCATTTTCCATTGCCTGACGGTATTCGTTATTGAACTCGTAACGGTGGCGATGGCGCTCGTATACCAGGTCATCACCATAAGCAGCGAATGCCTTCGTATCTTCAGCAAGCTTACATGGATATAAGCCAAGACGGAGTGTTCCGCCAAGATCTTCAATATCCTTCTGCTCAGGAAGAAGGTCGATGATCGGATTTGACGTGCTTGGCATGATTTCGGCAGAGTGAGCATCTTTCAAGCCAAGAACGTGGCGTGCGAATTCAACGGATGCCAGCTGCATGCCAAGGCAGATTCCGAAGAAAGGCACTTTATTCTCGCGCGCGTATTTGGTCGCAAGGATCTTCCCTTCGATTCCGCGATCGCCAAATCCGCCAGGAACAAGAATTCCATCTGCGTCATTCAGCAATTCAACGACGTTTTCCTCTGTTACTTCCTCAGAGTTGATCCACTTGATTTCAATATCACTGTCAAATGCATATCCTGCATGCTTCAATGATTCAACTACTGAAATGTAAGCGTCTTGAAGTTCAACATATTTACCGACGAGGGCAATTCTCGTTTTGCCGGTAAGATGCGTCACTTTCTCGACGAGTGCATTCCACTCAGTCATGTCTGCTTCAGCGCAGTCCAATTTGAAGTGCTCGCATACAAGCTGGTCCATCTTCTGCTCTTGAAGAGCCAGAGGGATTGAATAAAGAGTTTCCGCATCTGTCGCCTCAATTACCGCTTCCTTGTCGATATCACAGAACAGGGCAATCTTGTCCTTCATGTCCTGTGAAATCGGCATTTCGGTACGAAGAACGATAATATTTGGCTGGATTCCCAGGCTGCGCAATTCTTTTACGCTATGCTGGGTTGGCTTTGTTTTCATTTCACCGGCTGCCTTGATGTAAGGAACCAGTGTACAGTGGATGTACATCACATTGTCACGGCCAGCATCATTCTTGATCTGGCGGATTGCTTCAAGGAACGGCAGTGATTCGATATCCCCTACTGTGCCGCCGATTTCAGTGATGACAACATCTGCGCCAGTCTCTTTGCCGGCACGGAAAACCTTTTCCTTGATTTCATTCGTGATGTGCGGGATAACCTGCACAGTTCCTCCGAGGTAGTCACCGCGGCGCTCTTTTTTCAGAACCGTCGAGTAGATTTTTCCTGTTGTCACGTTTGAGTATTTGTTCAGGTTGATATCGATGAAGCGCTCGTAGTGGCCCAAGTCCAGGTCCGTTTCGGCGCCATCGTCCGTCACGAATACTTCACCGTGCTGGTAAGGACTCATTGTCCCAGGGTCTACGTTGATGTATGGATCGAACTTCTGGATTGTCACGTTCAAGCCCCTGTTTTTCAGCAATCTTCCAAGGGATGCAGCCGTGATTCCCTTACCTAAGGACGAAACTACTCCGCCCGTAACAAAAATATACTTTGCCATTGTGTAATCCCCCTCATCAAACAGTTTGTACAATATGCACCTGTTTAATTGATTTATTAATTAAATTTTTAACCTTTTCATTTCGCCTGCTTCTGTTTTTGCAAGCGGATGTACAGGGGGTTATTTTTAGCCTGTAAAAATAAAAAAAACGCCCCGCATACAGAGTATGGGGAGCGTTTAGTGGCTGTTTTACTTAATCGTCCTTTTTTAAGGAGCCCAAAAAGTATTCTACATTCGGTAAATATAAAAGTCAAGTTGTTAATTATAGTTCTTCGTCTTCATCTTCGACATCTTCATCTTCGAGCGGCAGGTCTTCGTCTTCATCCTCCAGCAGCTCATCCTCATCGTCTTCGAAGTCATCGGAATCTTCCAGGTCCTCATCGAAGTCCTCATCATCGTCGTCATCGTCGTCGAGAGCATCATCGTCGTCTTCTTCATCGAATTCGTCGACATCATCGTAGTCCAGATCGTCCTCATCGATTTCATCGAATTCGTCAAGATCTAGATCGTCCTCATCAACAGCCTTCTTAGCCTTCTTCTTTTTCGGCTTGACTGTGGTGACATTATCTTCTTCGATCTGGTCGACTGGGTACCAGACGCGAAGACCCCAGCGTCCTTCACCCTGGGACATGAAACGTCCATCTATATTTATATCTGTATAGAATTGAACCATTCTTTCAGCAGCATCGGCCTCGTCCAATTTAAGGACGCTCTTGATTTCAGCCATCAGCTCCTGAAACGTGATCGCTTGCTTCTTTTCTTTTAAAATTTCAAATCCTACTTCAATCAATGACATTTCTTGAAGCTCTTCTTTTGAGTATTGGCTTAAACTCAATTTTCGCACTTCCTTTCTCTATTCCAGGCCTTTACCCGGCCATTCGTCCGAAAACAAGGAAAATATCCCAGAATGCATATTCTACATTATAAACAAATTTTAGACCTTTATGCCAGTTTTATCTGCCGTTTTCCCGGCTTTTTTCGCTTTCCATTTCCACTTTCCCTCTGCCAGCCTTCCTCCTTTTCTTCAGCTGGCCATATGCCAGTAAAAAAAAGGCGATCGATAAAATGAAAAATGGGATTGCGCCAAGCTGACGCTGATAAAGATAATACATGGCAGCAGCAGCCACAAAAGCCCCTGCCGTGAACAAAACCGATTTCACAAAATTCACATCCTGAAGTAGGTCGTATGTATGAACCGATAACTAGATTATATAAGATTATCCGCCAAATGATAGGTAAAATTTGAAAAATCTTATATTGGTTTCTAGTTTACGAAACGAGCACCATAAAATGCAAGATGGCTCATAGATTTCCTATAAGCCATCCCATTCAGGCAGATTGCAAAAGTCTTTTTTTTGCACGCCCTACATTTTTACACCATAATGCTTGTTTTGAAACTAACCTTTACATATTCCTGCGGAACTGGCCGCCTACTTCGTAAAGCGCCCTTGTGATCTGTCCCAGGCTTGCGTATTTAACAGTTTCCATCAGTGCGGCGAAAATATTGCCGCCATTGACTGCTGTTTCCTTCAGCCGGTCAAGCGCTGTTTCGGACTGGTCTTGATTCTGGTCCTTGAATGCTTCTAGGTTGCGGATCTGTGTTTCTTTTTCTTCTTTCGTCGCACGGGCAAGCTCCATCTTGTCGATCTCTTCCTCTGATGGAGGATTTGGATTCAAGTACGTGTTCACACCGATGATCGGCAGCTCCCCGGAATGCTTCTTCATTTCATAGTACATGGATTCATCCTGGATTTTACCGCGCTGATACTGAGTTTCCATTGCACCAAGCACGCCTCCGCGGTCATTGATCCGTTCGAATTCCTGAAGGACTGCTTCCTCAACCAAATCAGTCAGCTCTTCAATGATGAACGCACCCTGGAGCGGATTTTCGTTCTTCGTCAATCCGTGCTCCTTCGTGATGATCATCTGGATCGCCATCGCACGTCTGACTGATTCCTCAGTCGGCGTGGTGATTGCTTCGTCGTAGGCATTCGTATGAAGCGAGTTGCAGTTATCATGAAGTGCCATCAACGCCTGAAGCGTCGTCCGGATATCGTTGAAGTCGATTTCCTGGGCATGAAGCGAGCGGCCTGATGTCTGGATATGATACTTCAGTTTCTGGCTGCGTTCATTCGCTCCGTACTTATTTTTCATGACCGTCGCCCAGATTCTGCGGGCAACGCGGCCAATCACGGAATACTCAGGATCAAGGCCATTCGAGAAGAAAAAGCTCAGGTTTGGCGCAAAGTCATCGATCTTCATTCCTCTGCTCAAATAGTATTCAACATACGTGAAGCCATTTGACAGTGTGAACGCCAGCTGGGAAATCGGGTTCGCCCCTGCTTCGGCAATATGGTAACCGGAAATCGAAACAGAATAGTAGTTCCGGACTTTTTCATCAATAAAATACTGCTGGATATCGCCCATCATACGTAGTGCGAATTCAGTAGAGAAGATACAAGTATTCTGTCCCTGGTCTTCTTTTAAAATATCGGCCTGTACTGTACCACGGACCGTTTGAAGTGTCATTTCCCTGACCTGGGCAAACTCTTCGTCATTCAGCTTGCGGCCAAGCCCGGCTTCCTTCTTTTCCACCTGCTGTTCAATCGCTGTGTTCATGAACATCGCCAGGATGATCGGTGCCGGTCCGTTGATTGTCATCGACACGGATGTTGATGGATGGCAAAGGTCAAATCCTGCATACAGCTTTTTCATATCATCAAGCGAACAAACACTGACGCCGCTCTCGCCGACCTTACCGTAAATATCGGGACGATAATCCGGGTCTTCCCCGTAAAGTGTGACGGAATCGAATGCAGTGCTTAGGCGTTTTGCTGTGTCATCCTTTGAAAGGTAATGGAAACGGCGGTTTGTCCGCTCCGGCGTTCCTTCACCAGCAAACTGGCGTTTCGGATCCTCACCTTCACGCTTGAACGGGAATACGCCCGCTGTGTACGGGAAGCTGCCAGGCACGTTCTCAAGATAAACCCAGCGCAGGATTTCGCCGTAATCCTTGTATTTTGGCAGTGCAACCTTAGGGATGCTCAACCCGGAAAGACTTTTTGTCTTCAATTCCGTTACGATTTCCTTGTCACGGATTTTCGTGATGAACTGGTCACCGCTGTATTTTTCCTTCAGAGATTCCCAGTTTTCAAGGATGTTTCTTGACTCTGGTGTCAGTTTCTTCTCTGTTTCTTCCCTTAACGCTTGCAGAGAAGAAAGAACTTCGCTGTTTGTTTCTTTTTCTTTTACCGCTTCGATTGCCCCTTCAAGCTGGAACAGTCTGCGGGCAAGGTCGGCCTGCTCAGCTGCGTGTTTATGGTAGCTCCGTACCGTTTCGGAAATTTCCCTTAGGTAATAGCGGCGGTCATTCGGGATGATGACATTTTGTTTTTCCACTACTGCATTGGTAGAAAATGATGTCGTCCAATCTGTGCCTGCTTTTTCATTGATTTTATTGACCAGCGCAGCAAACAGCGCGTTCGTGCCAGGGTCGTTGAACTGGCTGGCGATTGTGCCGTAGACAGGCATTTCATCAAGCTCTTTGTCAAAAAACATATGGCTGCGCTGATACTGCTTCTGCACCTGGCGCTTTGCATCCTCTGAGCCTTTGCGCTCGAATTTATTGATAACAATCAAGTCGGCATAATCGATCATGTCGATTTTCTCAAGCTGTGACGGCGCACCGAATTCGCTCGTCATCACATACATGGAAACATCACAGACATCCGTGATTCCTGCATCGCCCTGGCCAATGCCGCTCGTTTCGACGATAACCAGGTCAAACCCTGCTGCTTTTACAACATCGATGGCATCCTTGATCGCAAGGGACAACTCAGACTTTGACTTTCTCGTCGCCAGGCTGCGCATGTAAACGCGTGGAGAGAAAATCGCGTTCATGCGGATCCGGTCTCCCAGAAGTGCTCCGCCTGTTTTCTGCTTTGTAGGGTCGACTGATAAAATCGCTACGCGTTTTTCAGGAATTTCATTGATGAAGCGCCTGATCAACTCGTCCGTCAATGAACTTTTACCTGCACCGCCCGTACCCGTAATTCCTACAACCGGCACCGCCTTTGTCATCGTCTTGACTTTTTCCATCAAGCTTTCGACAGCGGCGGCTGTTTCTTTTTCCGAACCAACATGCTGCTCGGCAAGCGTGATCAGCTTTGCGACAGCATTTGGGTCTCCATCTTCAAGTTTTTCGATTTCCTCGACGCCTTCAGCAGTCACAGTCGGGAAATCACACTCCTTGATCATTTGCTCGATCATGCCATTAAGGCCATATTTCCTGCCGTCTTCTGGCGAGAAAATACGGGCGATTCCGTATTCATGAAGCTCTTTTATTTCCCGAGGAATGATGACACCGCCGCCACCGCCGTAAATGCGGATATGGGAAGCGCCTTTTTCCTTCAAAAGATCGTACATATACTTAAAGTATTCAACGTGCCCGCCCTGATAGGAAGAAATCGCAATCCCCTGTGCATCCTCCTGGATTGCGGCATTGACGACCTCTTCGACGGAGCGGTTGTGGCCAAGGTGAATAACCTCGCCACCCAATGACTGGATGATCCTGCGCATGATATTGATTGAGGCATCATGGCCGTCAAACAAGCTTGAAGCTGTCACAAAGCGAATATGGTTCTTTGGCTTATACATTTCCGGCATACTCATTTTGTTCCCCCTGTTCCTAATTTCATTTCCGATCCCTTAATCCCCTTGAAAAGCAAATCTGTCTGCAGTTCTGTGTACTCCTCGAGAGTGTACAGTTTTTGCAGTGCCCAGCGGCGGAATCCCCACATCTGCCCCTGGACAAAAATATCATGGGCAATGATTTTGACATGTTTTTCATCCAGGTCAAGCTCGCCATTTTCGACGCAGCGCTGGATTACATCCTCAAACATCCCTACCATCTCGATTTCTTTTTTCAGCACATATGGAAGGGCATCCTTCGTCAGCGATTTGACCTCCTGGTACATGACGAGCACTTCGTCCTGCAGGTCATCCATGACCTTGAAGTAATTGGCGATGCCAACCTTCAGGCTCTCAAGCGTCCCCTGGTTCGTGTCGAGGTTTTCCTGAAGGCGGTCGCGGACTTCGTCATAAATGCTGTCGCAGACTAGGTAAAGCACATCTTCCTTCGTGCGGATATATTCATAAAGGGTACCGATGCTAAAGCCTGAAGCCCGGGCAATCTCTCTGGTCGTCGTGCGGTGGAAGCCCTTTTGCTTGAAAAGGGTTACGGCCCCTTTGATCATCTGGTCGCGCCTCTTTTTCACAAGTCGCTCATCTTTTACCGACGCCTGCACTTCTCGCTTTTTCATCTCTTCTGCCCCGCCTTGTTATTTCGTCAGCATCCTTGAGATGACTAGACGCTGGATTTCCTGTGTACCTTCATAGATCTGCGTGATTTTTGCGTCACGCATGAAGCGTTCAACCGGATAGTCCTTCGTGTAGCCGTAGCCGCCGAATACCTGTACTGCTTCAGTTGTCACCTTCATTGCTGTGTCGCCGGCAAATAGTTTGGACATTGCTGATTCCTTGCCGTATGGAAGGCCTTCAGACTCTAGCCATGCAGCCTGATAAGTTAATAGTCTTGAAGCTTCTACTGAAGTTGCCATGTCAGCAAGCTTGAAGCCGATTCCCTGGTTCGCCGCGATTGGCTTGCCGAATTGCTGGCGCTCTTTCGCGTAATCGACCGCTGCATCTAGAGCACCCTGTGCAATTCCGACTGCCTGTGCAGCGATTCCGTTACGTCCGCCATCAAGTGTCATCATCGCAATTTTGAAACCTTCGCCAACTTCACCAAGGATATTTTCCTTTGGCACGCGGCAGTCTTCAAAGATGATTTCAGTTGTCGGAGATGAACGGATGCCCAGCTTCTTTTCCTTCTTGCCGACAGAGAATCCAGTGAAGCTGCTTTCGACGATGAACGCAGTCGTTCCTTTGTGCTTGCTTGACGGATCAGTCAATGCGAACACAACATAAATATCAGCCACACCACCGTTTGTGATGAAGATTTTCGAACCATTTAATACATAATGGTCTCCATCTTCTTTTGCAGTCGTCCTCATTGCACCTGCATCAGAACCGCTTCCTGGCTCAGTCAAACCGTAAGCTCCAATGCTCTTTCCTTCAGCCATTGGACGCAAATATTTTTGCTTCTGCTCTTCGTTTCCGAACTTGAAGATCGGCCAGCCAGCAAGTGAAGTATGTGCGGAAAGCATGACACCAGTCGATGCGCAAACACGTGATAATTCTTCCACTGCAATGCAGTAAGCCAGATAGTCGCTGCCGATGCCGCCGTACTCTTCAGGCCAAGGAATACCAGTCAGTCCAAGCTCCGCCATCTTGTCAAAAATCTCACGGTCAAAGCGTTCCTCTTCATCACGCTCAGCAGCCGTAGGAGCCACTTCATTCCTCGCAAAATCACGGACCATTTTCCGGATCATTTCATGTTCTTCGGATAATCGAAAATTCATTATTGTTTCCTCCGTTACTGTTTGATTTATATTTGCCAATTGGTTAGGTTACCTTTTCAGCCGCTTCGTTGTGTTCAATCGTTAATTGACTTCATTTTCGCAGTCGACCCTGGATTATTCCGGACTTTTTTGACAGCTTTTCTGTCTTCACTGCCTTAGCTGTCAGAATAACGAGGGTTTCTTGACAGCTTTTCGTCTTACACTGCCCATCCTGTCAGAATAACCTGCTTTTCTTGACAGCTTTTTAGCTTCAGCAGCCTAACCTGTCAGAATAACGAGGGTTTCTTGACAGCTTTTCTGCTTCCACTGCCCAACCTGTCAGAATAACCTGCTTTTCTTGACAGCTTTTTAGCTTCAGCAGCCTAACCTGTCAGAATAACGAGGGTTTCTTGACAGCTTTTCTGCTTCCACTGCCCAACCTGTCAGAATAACCTGCTTTTCTTGACAGCTTTTCGTCCTTCACTGTCTAACCTGTCAGAATAAACAGCTTTTCTTGACAGCTTTTCGTCCTTCACTGCCTAACCTGTCAGAATAACCTGCTTTTCTTGACAGCTTTTCGTCCTTCACTGCCTAACCTGTCAGAATAACCTGCTTTTCTTGACAGCTTTTTAGCTTCAGCAGCCTAACCTGTCAGAATAACGAGGGTTTCTTGACAGCTTTTCTGCTTCCACTGCCCTACCTGTCAGAATAAACAGCTTTTCTTGACAGCTTTTCGTCCTTCACTGCCTTAGCTGTCAGAATAACCTGCTTTTCTTGACAGCTTTTTAGCTTCAGCAGCCTAACCTGTCAGAATAACGAGGGTTTCTTGACAGCTTTTCTGCTTCCACTGCCCAACCTGTCAGAATAACCTGCTTTTCTTGACAACTTTTCTGCTTTCACTGCCTAACCTGTCAGAATAAACAGCTTTTCTTGACAGCTTTTCGTCCTTCACTGCCCAACCTGTCAGAATAACCTGCTTTTCTTGACAGCTTTTTAGCTTCAGCAGCCTAACCTGTCAGAATAACCTGCTTTTCTTGACAACTTTTCAGCTTTCACTGCCCTACCTGTCAGAATAAACAGCTTTTCTTGACAACTTTTCGTCTTTCACTGCCTTAGCTGTCAGAATAACCTGCTTTTCTTGACAGCTTTTCTGCTTCAGCAGCTTTACCTGTCAGAATAACAGCCTTTACTTGACAGCTTCTCTGTCTTCACTAGCCGTAGCTGTTATAACATCCCGTGTTACAACTGCTTACTTATGACAATCTTCTGGATCTCGCTCGTACCCTCGTAAATCTCGGTGACTTTGGCGTCACGGAAGTAGCGTTCGACTGGATAGTCTTTTGTATAGCCGTAGCCGCCGAATACCTGGATGGCTTCGGTTGTGACTTCGACTGCTGTTCTTGATGTGAACAACTTTGCCATAGAGGCTTCGATTCCGCACTTTTGTCCTTCAGACCGCAATTGAGCCGCTCGGTAGATTAATAGTTTTGCAGCTTCAACGGATGTTGCCATGTCTGCCAGCTTGAAGCCGACGCCTTGCTGGGCTGCGATTGGCTTGCCAAATTGGACTCTTTCTTTTGCATATGAGGACGCTGCGTCCAATGCAGCCTCTGCAATGCCAAGAGCCTGAGCCGCGATGCCGATACGGCCGGAGTCAAGGTTGCTCATCGCGATTTTGAATCCTTCGCCTTCCTGGCCAAGCAGGTTTTCTTCTGGCACCTTCATATCCTCGAATGTCAACTGGACTGTTCGGGAGCCGTACAGCCCCATTTTGTGCTCATCCTTGCCGACAATGAAGCCCGGTGTATCTTTTTCAACGATAAAGGCTGAGACGCCCTTTGTACCTGCTTCAGGATTAGTCGATGCGAAAACAATATAGACATCTGCTTCGCCGCCATTGGTGATGAACACCTTCGATCCGTTCAATACATAATGTCCGTCTTTTTTTACCGCACGGGTTTTCAGGCTGGCAGCATCGGAACCGGCACTTGGCTCAGTCAGGCAAAAGGCTCCCAGGTATTCCCCTGAAGCTAGCTTAGGTACGTATTTTTTCTTCTGCTCTTCTGTCCCGAAGTACAGGATCGGATTTGTTCCTACAGATGTATGAACGGATAGGATGACGCCAACCGTTGCGCTGACCCTGGAAATTTCATGGATAGCAATGATATAGGAAATGAAGTCCATCTCTGAACCGCCATATTCCTCAGGTACCGGAATCCCCATCAGGCCAAGTTCGCCCATCTTTTTTAAAATCTCCCTTGGGAACTCGCCTTCCTCCAATTTTTCAACGAACGGCGCAATTTCTGTCTGTGCAAAATCACGTACCATCTTGCGCATCATTTCTTGTTCTTCTGTGAATCTCAGATTCATGTTTTCACCCTCCAGGCGTCCAGACAGTGAGTATGTATGGACGCATTTGTCGCTGAATTCTTTACGCGTATGTGTAGAACCCGCGGCCGGATTTTTTGCCTAGCCAGCCAGCTTTTACATATTTCCTTAATAATGGGCACGGTCGATATTTATCGTCGCCGAAGCCTTCGTGAAGTGTTTCCATGATGTAAAGGCAAGTATCCAGACCGATGAAATCAGCAAGCGTCAACGGACCCATTGGATGGTTCATGCCGAGCTTCATGACTTCGTCGATTGCTTCCTTTGTTGCTACGCCTTCATATAATGTGTAGATGGCTTCGTTGATCATCGGCATAAGGATGCGGTTGGACACAAATCCAGGGAAATCATTCACTTCTACAGGAACCTTTTCCAAAGTCTTGGTGATATCTTCGATTGTCTGATACACTTCATCAGCTGTCGCCAGGCCGCGAATGATTTCGACCAGCTTCATGACAGGTACCGGGTTCATGAAATGCATGCCGATAACTTTTTCCGGACGCTTTGTTGCTGCAGCAATCTCGGTGATTGGTAACGATGATGTATTGGAAGCAAGGATTGTGTGTTCAGGTGCGATTTCATCAAGCTGGGCAAAAATCTTTGCCTTGATGTCCATGTTCTCCACAGCAGCTTCGATGACCAGGTCAACCTTACCGGCATCCTGAAGGTCTGTTGAGGCAGTAACCCTGCCAACAACGGCGTCCAACTGGTCTGCTGTCATTCGGCCTTTGTCTACCTGGCGGTTAAGATTCTTCTTAATTCCGGAAAGTCCGCGTTCCACAAATTCCGGCTTCAGGTCGTTCAAAAACACATCATATCCACCCTGCGCGCACACCTGGGCAATACCGGAGCCCATCTGACCTGCGCCGATTACCATAATTGTTTTCACACTCATCATTTCTCCTCCTAAAAAAGTTTGTATCAATGGAGGGCAGCTCTCGCATATGCCCTCATTCTTTTTTCGTTATTGTTTCGGAACCTCGATCATCACAGCATCACCCTGGCCGCCGCCTGAGCAGATCGCCGCAATGCCTACACCGCCGCCGCGGCGTTTCAGTTCATGCATCAATGTCAGGATGATGCGCGCCCCGCTTGCTCCGATCGGGTGTCCGAGGGCAACCGCACCGCCGTTGACATTGACTTTTTCCGGATCAAGGTTTGCGATTCGTCCGCTTGTCAATGCAACCGCTGCGAAGGCTTCATTGATTTCAAATAGGTCAATCTCTTCAAGTGATTTGCCGGTCTTTTTCAATAACTCGTTAATGACGATTCCCGGTGTTTTTGGGAAGTCCTTTGCTTCAGTGGCAATTGCGGCATGAGCCAAAACCACTGCCTGCGGTGTCCTTCCTTCACGCTGCGCACGCTCTTCGCTCATCAGGACGAGGGCGGCCGCACCGTCATTGACACCTGGTGCATTGCCTGCAGTAATAGTGCCGCCCGAATTGAAAACCGGCCCCAGTTTGGCCAGTTTTTCAACTGAAGTGTCCTTCCTCGGCGCTTCATCATGCTGGACCAATATCGGGTCGCCCTTACGCTTCGGCACCTCAACCGGGACGATTTCTTCGGCAAGCTTTCCTGATTCAATCGCTTCGATAGCCCTTTGATGGCTGCGGTACGACCACTGATCCTGCTCCTCACGGCTGATTTCATATTCCTTCGCTACTTCATTTCCGTATGTCCCCATATGGACACCTTTGAAGCTGCATGTCAGGCCATCATGGATCATCAGGTCTTTCACCTGACCGTCGCCCATCCTGAAGCCCCATCGTGCTTTAGGCAGGATATAAGGCGCATTGCTCATTGACTCCATTCCGCCGGCTACAATCACTTCCTCATCTCCAGCACGGATGATCTGGTCGCCAAGTGTCAGGCTGCGCATCCCGGATGCACATACTTTGTTGATGGTTTCTGTTTTCACTTCCCATGGAATGCCTGCTTCCCTTGCTGCCTGGCGTGATGGAAGCTGTCCCTGGCCTCCCTGCAGCACTGTCCCAAGAATGACTTCGCCGACTTCCTCAGGTTTAACACCAGCGCGTGATAATGCTTCCTTTACAGCAATTCCTCCTAACTGACTGGCCGAAAAACTGCTCAATCCGCCGCCAAGCTTGCCAAACGGTGTTCTTGCCCCTGCTAAAATGACTGTTCTTCCCATTGCCATCTCTCCCTTTTAATCTATTAATTTTTAAAAATGAAAAATCCCTGCGACATTGAGTGACTGAACGCTCGCTCGATACTGGTCCATAAAAAATACTTCTGCTGTTCCATGAGGCTATAAAAAGTGGATTCTTGCTGAATAAGATAAATGTAAGCGCTTTATCATATTATTCATTTTACTTTAAAAATAGTAGAAATTGAAACACTTTGCTAAAAATTCTGGCATATGTCGAATTTTTAATGTGAGTCAACTTCTACTATTCAGGTTTTAACTATTCATTAAGAAACTAACGGCTTAATCTCACCAAAAACGGATTTTTCAAGCAGTTCTGCAACGTCGAGCGTCTCAACGCTGTCTTCAACTTCCTTCGCCTTAGTGCCATCGGAAAGCATTGTCAGGCAGTATGGGCAGCCGGAACTGATGACGGACGGGTTCACAGCAAGTGCCTGTTCAGTACGGGAAACGTTGATTCTGTGGCCCGTTTCTTCCTCCATCCACATCAAGCCGCCGCCAGCGCCGCAGCACATTGCTGTATCGCGGTTGCGTTCCATTTCCTTGAGGTCCACGCCCGGGATCGCTTTGAGGATATCTCGCGGTGCGTCATAAACCTCGTTATAGCGGCCAAGGTAGCAGGAATCATGGAAAGTGATCGTTTCGTTCACTGCATGCTTCGGAGTGAGTCTTCCTTCCTTGATTAATTGAGCAAGAAGTTCAGTGTGGTGATATACCTCTGCTTCAAGGCCAAAGTCTGGATACTCATTCTTAAAGATATTGTATGCGTGAGGGTCGATCGTCACGATCTTCTTCACTTCATTTTTTTCGAATTCTTCGATATTCTTTGTTGCCAGATCCTGGAACAGGAATTCATTGCCCAGACGGCGCGGTGTGTCACCTGAGTTCTTTTCCTTGTTGCCAAGGATGGCGAATTTGACGCCTGCTTCGTTCATCAGCTTGGCGAATGACAGCGCGATCTTTTGGCTGCGGTTGTCAAACGCACCCATTGCGCCGACCCAGAATAAGTAATCGAATTCTTCATCTGCTTTCTTAAGTTCTTTTACGGTAGGAACGACAACATCGTCGCGAAGCTCGCGCCAGTTTTCTTTTTCCTTGCGGTTCAAGCCCCAAGGGTTGCCCTGGCGTTCGATATTTGTCATCGCACGCTGTGCATCAGCGTCCATCTTGCCTTCTGTCAAAACAAGATAACGGCGAAGGTCGATGATTTTATCAACGTGTTCGTTCATGACTGGACACTGGTCTTCACAGTTGCGGCAAGTCGTACAAGCCCAGATTTCCTCTTCTGTAATGACATCGCCGATCATGCTTGGGCTGTAAGCCAGAGCTGCAGCGGATTCATTGACACCCTGTCCTGAAGCTGCCAGAGCAATCTGGTTGCCTTTTGTGCCGGAAAATGCAAATGTCGGTACCCAGGGCTGTTTTGATGTGACCGCTGCACCTGTTAGAGTCAGATGGTCACGCAGTTTGACGATCAAGTCCATCGGAGACAGCATCTTCCCAGTGCCAGTTGCCGGACACATATTCGTACAGCGTCCACATTCAACACAAGCATAGAAATCGATCATTTGTTCATAATTGAAATCAGTGATTTTACCAGCACCGAATGTTTCCTGTGTTTCATCTTCAAAATCGATCTTCGTGATTTTTCCTGGTGAGTCAACCCTTGTTAAATAAACATTGGCTGGTCCAGCAATCAAGTGGGCGTGCTTTGATTGCGGCACGTACACAAGGAACGCAAGCAGGAATAATAAGTGAATCCACCATGCAATATAGAAAACCGTAATGGCAGCTGCCTCAGGAATTCCGCTGAAAGCCGCAGCAATAAGTGATGCAACCGGCTCAGTCCATGTTCCTTCATGGCCATGCCAGATCATGCCCATCCCGTTCCCGAGCAGTACAGAAAGCATCAATCCGCCGATGAACAGCAAGACCAATCCGTTTTTGAAGCCGCGCTTCAGACGGACAAGTTTTTCAACATAACGGCGATAAAAAGCCCATACAACCGCTACAAGAATCGTAAGCGTAACAAGCTCCTGGAAGAAAGTGAAGCCCGGATACAACGGTCCCAGCGGCAAATGCGAGCCGGGCTTTATGCCCTTCCAGATAAAATCAATTGCCCCAAACTGGACAAGGAGGAAGCCATAGAAAAACATAACGTGGATGGCGCCGCTTTTCTTGTCCTTCAATAGCCTTTTCTGGCCGAATACATGAACAAGGATTCTTCTCCAGCGATCTTTGATATCATCATCAAACTCAGATTTCTTGCCGAGTTTGATGTATTCGATTCTCGTCTTCACCACATAAACGAACAGACTGATAGCGTAAGCGGTTACAAACAAGAACGCAATAAGATTGATCCAAAGCAAACCGTTCATAAAATCATTTACCCCTTTCGATGCTGAATTTTTGGAAGAAAATTTTTAACCAAATCAATTTTCTGAATTTACCTTTAACTCCATTATATAATGAATGAGCATTCAGTCAACTCATTTCCATTCATTTCTGAAAATTGTTTACGCTCGCCCTTTTACAGGAACTTAACATATATAAAGCGTTTTCGGCAAAAATAATATGAAATGTACAACCCTAAATTTTTAACAAGGGAGCCAAAACGCTATGGGAATTGGATGGATGATATTTTGGATAATAGCCGGGATTGCACTGTGGGTCACCGCGGATTTCCTTCTTGGCAGGAAGCAGCATCTTGCAAATGCAAAAAAGTACGCTTTTCCAGAAAGGTATAGTGATCTGGAAATATTCGCAAAGGGACCAGAATTGTTCGAGGATTTATTTTCTGAAATTAAAAAGGCCAGACAGCACATTCATATTTTATTTTATATCATCAAAGATGATAAACTCAGCCACGAGTTCGTCACTTTATTGAAGAACAAAGCACAGGAGGGAGTTGAAGTTCGGCTTCTTGTAGATTGGATCGGAAGCAACTTGAAACGGAAGACGATCAAGTCCCTGAAGGCAGCGGGAGTGCAGTTCGCTTATACCCATATTCCGAAGCCTCCCTTTTTGTTCTATTCATCCCAGGTCCGCAACCATCGTAAGATTACGGTTATTGACGGACAAATCGGTTACCTTGGCGGCTTTAATATTGGGGATGAATATAATGACAAGAATCCAAAGCTTTCACCTTGGCGGGATTATCATTTGAAATTAACTGGTGAAGGGATTGTTGACTTGCAGAAAGAATTTTTACGTGACTGGCAATGTGCAAGCAAGGTGAACCTTCTCCAGAACAAAGCGTACTTTCCTGAGTTGCAAAAGGGATCGATTCGCCAGCAGTTCGTCCCAACCGAAGGTGATTCACTCGAAGACTTAATCGCCACGTTAATCAGCGAAGCAAAGAAATCCATCATCATCGGCACACCATATTTCATTCCAAGCAAAGAGGTATTTGAGCAATTAAATGCTGCGATTTCCCGGGGAGTGTCCGTTACGGTCCTTGTCCCATATAAGTCCGACCATATTCTCGTAAAAGAAGCATCGTACAGGTATTTACGTTCCCTCCTCAAGGATGGAGCCGATGTATATCAATATTTGAAGGGTTTTTATCATGCCAAAGTCGTGATGATCGATGACAATATTTGTGATATCGGAACAGCAAATTTTGATCAACGAAGCATGTTTTTAAATTATGAATTGAATTGCTTAGTTTATGACCCTTCTTTTATTAAAAAAGTGAAGCATATTCTCACTGAAGACATGTTGGATTCTCATAAAGCTTCACTTGCTGACTTCAGCCGCGCAAACCTGTTTTTATCATTCAAAGAAACAGCCGCAAGGACGATTTCATTTTTCCTATAGGCTCTTTTCGTAAAAATTCAGAAACATCTCTGAAAAGCAGCGAAAACAGCCTTTCTATAACATAACCGGAGTTAGTGTTCGGCCTCCTCCGGAAAAAGGAGGTTCTATATGATCATTCGGCTAGGATATGTATCCACCGCCATCAGCCTATGGGATGCATCTCCCTCCAAGGCACTTACGTTTGCCAGATACGGGCAGCTGCCTGAGGAGGAGCGGTATGAAAAATTGCTTTCCGTTACCTATCAAAATCTCTTGAACACCGAAAGAATGATTCATTACAATATCGCCCATGACATTCCTTTATACCGCTTTTCCAGCTCGATCGCCCCGCTGGCGACCCATCCGGAGGTCAAGTGGGATTTTGTCACACCTTTTCGTGAAAAATGGCTGGAAATCGGTGCGTTGGTGAAAAAGCATGAGCTGCGCACAAGCTTCCATCCTAACCAGTATACGCTGTTCACTTCCCCGAGGGAGAAAGTGACGGCCAATGCCATCATCGATATGGAATATCACTACGGAATGCTCGAAGCAATGGGATTGGAAAACAACGCACTCATCAATATCCATATTGGCGGGGCTTACGGAAACAAAGAAGAGACAATTTTGCGTTTTCATGAAAACTTCGCAAAACTGCCTCCCCATATCAAGGCAATCACCACCCTTGAAAACGATGATAAAACCTATAATTCTGAAGAAACATTGAAGGCTTGTAAAAAAGAGGACGTGCCATTCATGTTCGATTATCACCATCACATGGCAAACCTCTGTGAAGAGCCTCTTGAAAAATTGCTTCCTGAAGGTTTCACGACCTGGGAACGGATCGGGATGAAGCCGAAGGTCCACATTTCCTCACCGAAATCGGAAAAAGCCTACCGGTCACATGCCGATTACGTGGATCCGGAATTCATCCTTCCGCTGATCGATATTTTACGGAGTATAGGCCAGGACGTCGATTTCATGATCGAAGCGAAGGAGAAGGACAAAGCCGCGCTTAGGCTCGTCGAGGATTTGGCGAAAATCCGCGGAGTGAAGCGGATTGGCGGGGCTGTTTTGGAGTGGAAGTGATGAATAAAGAAACTAGGAAAGATAATGGTATCCGCTACCTATATGGTATAATTAACTAGCACAGCAAAAAGCAGGGTGTGCAGCGGCCGTCCCCAATCCAGCAGGAAAGGGGGTGACGCTGATGGTTACGTATGAAGCAATGAACTTGATGGTGAGCTTCGCCACGCTTATCGTTGCCGTAATCGCCATAGGTATTTCTTCTAATAAAAAGAAGTAACCTACCCTGCACATCGCCAAATGTGAGTAGATTACTTCTATTCGGAACTGGCCGCTGTAATTCAAGCAGCTTGCTGTGTATTGAGATCTCGGTTGCAGCCGAGATCTCTTTTTTTACTATATGGACTTTATGCTTAAATTATAAACCTTATATTACATCAATTCAACAAAACCGATAATACTTCACTATAATTTGGAAGTTCAGTTACTAAGAGAGACCCAGCCAAGTGGCTGGATCTCTTAAAAGGTATATTACATCTTCTCCGGAGCAGATACCCCGATCAACTCAAGTGCATTCTTCAAAGTGATCTGCGCTGTCTTGATCAGCGACAGACGGGCTGCTGTTCTTTCTTTATTCTCCAGATCCAGTACTTTTTCAGCGTTGTAGAAGCTGTGGAATACGGATGCCAGTTCGAAAATGTAGTTAGAGATTCGATGCGGCATACGCTTCTGGGCTGCTTCGGCAACAGCCAGCGGGAATTCTCCCAGCTTTTTCAGCAGGTCGATTTCCTTCTCGGATTGGATATGCTTGAAGTCTGCTTCAATGTCGAAAATCAAACCTTGCTCTGCAGCAGAACGCAGAATGCTGTTAATGCGGGCGTGAGCATATTGTGCGTAGAATACCGGGTTTTCGTTTGACTGGGAAACGGCCAGGTCAAGATCGAAGTCCATGTGAGTATCAGCGCTTCTCATTGCGAAGAAGTAACGCACTGCATCCAGGCCTACTTCATCAATCAAATCACGCATTGTCACCGCTTTACCCGTACGCTTGCTCATCTTCATCTTTTCGCCATTCTTGTACAGGTGGACGAGCTGGATGATTTCGACTTCAAGCGCATCACGGTCATAGCCCAATGCCTGGATCGCCGCCTTCATCCGCGGGATGTACCCGTGGTGGTCTGCTCCCCAGATGTTGATCAGCTTTTCAAAACCGCGCTCAAGCTTGTCTTTATGGTAGGCAATATCAGGCAGCAGGTAAGTATAAGAGCCATCCTGCTTGATCAGCACGCGGTCCTTGTCATCTCCAAGCTCTGATGAACGGAACCATGTTGCGCCGTCCTCCTCATAGATATGGCCATTTTCACGCAATGCTTCAAGCGCCACGTCAATTTTGCCGTTTTGATATAGAGATGTTTCCGAGTACCAAACATCGAACTTAACACGGAAGTTTTCAAGGTCCTGCTTCAGTTTTTCCATTTCATATTTCAGGCCATATTCACGGAAAGCATCAAAACGCTCCTGTTCAGGAACATTTACATACTTATCACCAAACTCTTCAGCCAGGGTCTGGCCTATCCCAATGATGTCAGCGCCATGGTAGCCATCCTCAGGCATCTGCTTATCCATGCCAAGCGCCTGGAAATAGCGAGCCTCAACAGAGAGCGCCAGGTTATTGATCTGGTTGCCGGCATCATTGATATAGTACTCACGGGAAACATCGTAACCCGCTTTAGCGAGCACATTGCACAAAGTATCGCCGACAGCCGCGCCGCGCGCATGTCCAAGGTGTAGGTCGCCAGTCGGGTTCGCCGAAACGAACTCAACCTGGATTTTCTCGCCGTTTCCTACCTTTGATTCCCCATAGTTATCCCCTGCTTCAAGGATTGCCGGAATCAAATCCGTCAGATAGCTATTGTCCATGTAAAAATTGATGAAGCCCGGACCGGCAATTTCAATTTTCTCAATGGATGCCTTGCTTTTATCAAAGTTCTCGATCAATTGTTCAGCGATCTGGCGCGGAGCTTTCTTCGCCACGCGGGCAAGCTGCATCGCCATATTCGTGGAGTAGTCACCGTGCGCTTTTTCCTTTGGCGTTTCAAGGATCACAGCCGGAATCTGCGCTTCTTCAGCAAGATTGGCCTTGATGATCGCCTGCTTGATTTCTTCCTTCAGCTTCAATTGAACCTGTTCAACTATATTCATTTGCCTTCCTCCTTATATTTAATCGTCATATGGTATGTACCTGCACTCGCGCCCTGGATCGCCATTTCATACAGCAAGTCCACATGGCCCTCCTGCTTTTCCTCGTTAAAATCCAGATCAAGACGCTTCGTCAGCGCAGAAGTCTCGAGCAGACCGTATGGCGTCTTGTAATTGCCAGGGGTTTTTTTATTCAGCAGAAAATGAAGCCTCATCTTGATTGCACCGCTGCGCAGGATCAGCACTTCATCTCCTGAAATTTTCACCGTCGTATGAACATCCCCTTCCTCCATCACTTCATCATACTGGAGGTACGAGCTGTTCGCCTTTTTATAGTATCGGCCAAAAGTGGTCAATTCAAAAGTATCCTTCTCACTGCCACTATAAATTGCCGTTTTCACCGTCACCTTTACAGGAGTCTGTTCAGCGGGTCCAGTTGACACCGATAACACATCCTTTTCAAACACTATTATAACTTTATAAGTATAAATATTCTCCTATGAAAGTGCAAGGTTCTCGGAGATTTGAATGATAAATGGAATACCCTGATAGGATTAACTCTGCTGAAAAGCGGGTATTGATTATCAAAACCTTTTAAGGAGGTGGCCTTCATGAAAATTGAAGTTAAATGCGAAGTAGAAAACTGCAAATACTGGGCTGAAGGCGACAAATGTGTTGCTGATTCAATCCTTGTCGTTGCGAATTCAGGAAAACAGGCACTAAATGAACGCGAAACCATTTGTGATACATTCGAAAAGATGTAAGAATGTGAAAAACCGGCTGGCGAAATGCCTGCCGGTTTTATCATGTTCAGGGAATCCAGTGATATCCCTCATTATCCCGCGAAAACTAGCCTCGATTCCGCGAAAAATACCCCCCTATCCCGCGAAAGTCTCCCCTAATTCCGCCAAAAACAACCCCGATCCCGCGAACTGGAAAAAACTCGAGATTTTTACCAGTTAGAAAAATAGCATTCCAGCTGAAATGACAACTCCTGAAACAACCAGCATGAGGACACAGTATCCCATGATATCTTTTGCCTTCAAACCGGCAATTGCCAGTGCTGGCAGTGCCCAGAACGGCTGGATCAGGTTGGTCCATGCATCACCCCAGGCAACAGCCATCGCCGTTTTTGGGATCGAAACACCAAGAGTCTGTGCTGCGTCAAGCATGACAGGCGCCTGGACTGCCCATTGTCCTCCGCCAGACGGTACAAAGAAGTTGACTAGTCCCGCGCTCAGGAAGGTGAAGAACGGGAAGGTGAATTCATTCGAAATCGACACGAAGCCTTCCGACATGACCGCTGCCAGGCCAGAAGCTGTCATCATACCCATGATCCCCGCGTAGAAAGGGAATTGGATGATGATTCCGCTTGCCCCTTTTACCGCATTCACCACCGCGTCAAGGAATCGCTTTGGCGTTCCATGGAA
The DNA here is from genome assembly GCF_030122805.1 of Mesobacillus sp. AQ2. Lineage (NCBI taxonomy): Bacteria > Bacillati > Bacillota > Bacilli > Caryophanales > Bacillaceae > Mesobacillus > Mesobacillus sp. AQ2. Next base: position 4,653,669 of record NZ_CP126080.1, read on the forward strand.
CAGGATTCCGAGGAATAGGAACAAGAAGTTAACTATATCGAGATTTAGCTTGAATCCGTTTGTTGCAAAATAGTAAAACAGGAAAACAAGGCCCATTATTCCAATCAATAAAGAAATGATTCTGCTGTTTTCCAGTTTTTCTGCAGGTGTCATCGCTCCCTGCTCAATTGCCGCTGCCTGAACATCCGCTTCAAGCAATACAGGATCGACCATCACTGTTTGATCCTTAGATGGCATCATCATTCGGTTAACTACCGGCAAGACGATAAGCAAGATTAAGATAATCAAAAGATTGAAGCCTGCAAAAATCGTCTGGTCAGTCGGGATGATTCCAATCAGATCCTGGGAGAAGTGCCCCTCCGTCGCAATCGTCAGCGGAATCGAACCAGAGATGCCGCCATGCCAGACGATGAAGCCCCCGTAAGCGCTTGCAATTAACAGTCTGTAGTCGACATTTTGAATCTTTTTCGCCAGCTCTTTCGCGAATAGAGCACCTATGACCAGACCAAATCCCCAGTTGATCAAGCTTGCGATCATTGAAACGACCGTGACGATCACAATCGCCTGCCCCGGCGATTTCGCCAGCGATGCCAGCGCACCCAATCCTTTTTTAAAGATATTGCTGCTCGCGAGAACATGCCCTGTCACAAGCACGAGCACCATCTGCATCGAGAACGTCAGCAGGCTCCAGAAGCCGCCGCCCCAATGCTGGGCCATTTGATAAGGACCACTGTCAGTAAAAATAAGGCCCAATCCAAATACAACAAAAGTTAGGATAATGACAAAAAGAAATGGATCAGGCAAATACCGCTGCATCAGGCGGTTGAAAAAAGAAACCAACATTTTCATCCTTATTACCTCCTTTTTAGTAGTTACCTTCATAAATACTATATTTTCTATACATTTCGGAATATTCCTTCTTTTAATACCAACTATTAATACTTGGTTTTTAAAAAATCCCTATACAAGACTGTTGATTTTCGTTCCAGGCGCTTCGCTTTCCGCTGGAAGAATATGAAAAAGACCAACTGCCGTCTTTTTCATAAACAATTCTTCCTTGGGGCTGGCGCTGAGCCTCCTCGTCGCTTTGCTGCTGCGGGGTGCAAATGATCCCTCACGCGAATCATTTCACCTAGGTCTCACCTGACCAGACACACCCGCAGGACACTGAATGGGCTTCCTCGAGTTTGCCCACGCACGATGGAAATGCGTTAGCATTTTCGGAGGAGTCTACTCGCCTTCCACTACAATCAACAAGGTTTAAAAATCAACCTTCAGCTTTTAATAGAGCCGTAAATAACCATAAAAAAATGCCCCCTCAATAAAGGGAGCATTGCTTAACTTTCTTATTTTACAAATCCAAGCAGCATTTCACGTATGATTTTGCTAGCTGTGTTTGCGGTCATTTCGGATGTATCGTAGATTGGCGCTACTTCCACAAGGTCGGCTCCTACTACATTGACTTCAGAGTTTGCGATCGCATGGATGGAAGCCAGCAGTTCCTTGGAAGTGATGCCGCCAGCGTCAACCGTTCCTGTTCCAGGAGCGTGAGCCGGGTCAAGAACATCGATATCGATCGTCACATAAACCGGACGCTCAGCAAGCTTCGGCAATACTTCCTTCAACGGTTCAAGAACCTCAAACTTAGAAATATGCATGCCCACTTCCTTGGCCCATTCGAATTCTTCCTTCATCCCTGAACGGATCCCGAATGAATAAACATTCTTCGGTCCGATGTGCTCAGCGATCTTACGGATTGGCGTGGAGTGTGACAATGGCTCGCCCTCATAATGCTCACGCAGGTCAGTGTGTGCATCAAAGTGAATGATGGCAAGGTCTTCATACTTTTTCGCGAATGCCTTCATGACCGGCCATGACACGAGGTGCTCGCCGCCCATTCCAAGCGGGAATTTTTCCTCAGCCAAAAGCTTGTCCACGTACTCCTCGATTAAATCAAGGCTCTTCTGGGCATTACCGAATGGCAGCGGGATGTCTCCTGCATCGAAGTAGTTAAGGTCTGCCATCTCGCGGTCAAGATACGGGCTGTATTCTTCAAGGCCGATCGATACCTCACGGATGCGGGTCGGGCCGAAACGTGAACCCGGACGGTAGCTGACAGTCCAGTCCATTGGCATTCCGTAAAGGACAGCCTTGCTTTCTCCATAGTTTGAATGGCTGCCGATAAACACATTGCCAGAATAGGCTTCATCAAAACGCATTGCAAACACCTCTTTTTAAAAATATTTTTACAGTAAAACGGCCCCCGGGAAACCGGGAAGCCGATTGAGATTTTGATTATTTTACAAGGTCGCCAACAAATTTAGGCAAGACGAAAGCTGCTTTGTGAAGCTCTTTCGTGTAGTACTTTGTTTCGATGTCGTGGAAACGCTCCTCGCCCACTTCAAGCGGATCGTGCTTCTTGGATCCAAGTGTGAATGCCCACATTCCGCTTGGGTATGTCGGGATATTCGCCACATAAAGGCGAGTGATCGGAAAGATTTCCTTTACATCCTTTTGAACGTTGCGGATCAGGTCAGCCTTGAACCATGGGTTGTCAGACTGGGCAACGAAAATTCCGTCTTCCTTCAGTGCCTTTGAAATTCCAGCGTAAAAGCCTTTTGTGAAAAGGTTCACCGCAGGGCCAACTGGTTCAGTCGAGTCAACCATGATGACATCATACTGGTTGTCGCTTTCGGCGATATGCATGAAGCCGTCGCCAACCTGGACATCGACGCGCGGGTCGTCCAGCTTGCCTGCGATTTCAGGCAGGTATTTCTTTGAGTACTCGATGACTTTCCCATCGATATCGACAAGAGTCGCCTTTTTCACGCTTGGGTGCTTAAGCACTTCACGGATGACACCGCCGTCGCCGCCGCCTACTACCAATACCTGCTCAGGGTTCGGGTGTGTGAACAACGGAATATGCGCAACCATTTCGTGGTAAACGAACTCATCTTTTACAGAAGTCATAACCATGTCATCAAGCAGAAGCATATTGCCCCACTCTTCTGTTTCAACCATGTCAAGCTTCTGGAATTCTGTCTGTTCTGTATGTAACGTCTTGTTCACTTTCATTGTAATACCAAAGTTTTCTGTCTGCTTTTCTGTAAACCAAAGACCCATTTTTCTTCCTTCCTTTCGGCAAAAAAATTTTCCGTTATGTTGCGGCGAATTTTTCATGGTGGGAGCCACTGACCAAATTTTATATGAATCAAGCATTGCGCTTACATTTATTTGTTATACTTCCCCAACATCACGAATACAAACATCAGAAAAAGTATAGTTGAATCTAGCAAAAATGCAAGCAAAATTTGATTCTATGTTTAAAAACAGCTGTTTTTTTTCATACTGATACTATCTATCTTTTTAGGGGGAAGCAGTATGGAGCTGATGACCGACCAGCGGTTTCGCAAAACAATCAAATATTTGCGTGCTTTGATCTTTTTCGGGCTTGCGGGGCTTGCATTGGCGATGATCGTCTATTTTTCGCTGATCGGCTATGCGAAAATCCAGGGTCCGCCCCCTCTCGCCGTGCCGCAATCGACCTTGTTATTTTCAAACGATGGGACGGTAATCGGCGAAAGCCATTCGGGACAGAAGCGCTATTGGGTGGCGCTCAAGGATATCTCGCCCCATTTGATCAATGCGACGGTTTCGATAGAGGATAAGACCTTTTTTACCCATAACGGGTTTGATTATAAGCGAATTGCAGGTGCCGCAATTGCGGATATGAAGGCAATGTCCAAAGTCCAGGGCGCGAGCACGATCACACAGCAGTATGCAAGGAACCTTTTCCTCGAGCATGATAAGACATGGTCACGGAAAGCGACCGAGGCGCTCTACACCTTGCGCCTTGAGATGAATTATTCCAAAGATGAGATTCTCGAAGGCTATCTGAATACGATTTATTACGGCCACGGAGCATACGGCGTCCAGGCAGCGAGCCTTTATTATTTTGGCAAGGATGCAAAGGATTTATCCCTGGCGGAAGCTTCCATGCTTGCAGGGATTCCGAAAGGACCAAGCATCTACTCGCCTTTTTCATCTATGGAAAAAGCAAAGCAGCGTCAGCAGACGATTTTAAATACAATGAAATCCAATGGGTATATCACAGAGCTTGCCGCGCAAAAAGCAGGCACGGAAAAGCTGAAGCTTGTCGGTGAGCACCAGCATAACCGGATTGGCACGGCACCTTACTTCCAGGATGCTGTTCAAAATGCACTCCGGAACTCGTTGAATTTTGATGACCGGACGATTTCACTCGGCGGTTTGAGGGTTTACACAACACTTGACCTTGAGCAGCAGGAAGTGGCCGAAAAATCGATCAGCAAAATGATCGCGACTGATTCAGAAATCCAGGCAGGATTGGTGGCGATGAATCCGAAAAATGGTTATGTAAAGGCACTCGTCGGCGGCAGGGATTATAAGGTGAGCCCTTTTAACCGGGCAGTGCAGGCTGTCAGGCAGCCAGGGTCGACGATGAAGCCAATCCTGTACTATGCTGCTCTCGAGAATGGCTTCACGCCGTCGACAACGATGAAAAGCCAGTTGACGACCTTCCTGTTCGATGATGGTCGTTCGGAGTATACGCCGCATAATTTCAACAATAAATACGCTGAAGAGGATATCACAATGGCGCAGGCCCTGGCATTGTCGGATAACGTCTATGCCGTAAAAACCCATCTGTTCCTGGGCGAGGATACGCTGATCAAGACAGCGAAGCGCTTTGGAATCAAGACAGAGATGGAGAAGGTTCCCTCTCTCGCCCTGGGTACCTCAGGCGTCAGAGTCATCGAGATGGCCAATGCATACAGCATTTTAGCCAATGGCGGGAAAAAAGTAGAACCAGTCCTGATCACAAAGGTCGAAAACCATAAAGGCGAGGTCATCTATGAATATGAGGGTGAAAAGAAAGAGGTATTGAAGCCCGAACTCGCATCGGTGATGACCCATATGCTGACAGGCATCTTCGATAAAAAATTGAATGGCTATTCTTCCGTGACAGGAAGCACGCTGATCAAAAAGATGACTCGGCCATACGCAGCAAAATCAGGCACGACAGAAACGGACAGCTGGATGGTTGGCTATACCCCGCAGCTCGTGTCGGCAGTTTGGACGGGATATGACAAAGGGAAACCGATTGAGCTGACCGTGGAAAAATCCTACGCTAAAAATATCTGGATGGATTTTATGGAAAAATCGCTCGACAATGAACCTGTCAAAAAATTCAAGGCAGCCAAAGGCACGGTCGCCGTCTATGTGGATCCCGCTAACGGAAACCTCGCCTCCGATGGCTGCCCAGTTAAAAGACTTACTTGGTTCGCGGCAGGAACCGAGCCAACCGAATATTGCACAGACCATCTTGCACACGAGGAGCATAAAGAAGAAACATCTGAAATGAAGAAAGAGAAGAAGCCTTGGTACAAGCGCTGGTTCGGATTATAGAACCACATATATCAAAAGAAAAACCCCGGAAGCATAGCTCCGGGGTTTTTCTCGTCCTAGCATAAAATGTGTTTTACGCTGTTATCAGTTTACTTTTTTTATTGAAATTGAGCAAGCCAGATATTGTCACTTGCTATCAAATGTCACAATTTAGACACTTTTTTAGAATAATTATCCAATCGCTACTCTGCGGATAAATCAGTCTTCAACTTCTCTTCAGACCGCTCCCACATTCCAGGGTCATGGTTCTTCAGGAAGTCTCTGAGAATTTTCTTGGATTTTTCATCCATATGGTCGACGATGATATGGCGCTTGATTGACTTGTCGAGACGGTTCACATGTTCCGGAAGCGATTTATAGCCACGGCGGATTTCACGGTTGACGGTCATTTCACAGGCAGTGACGCCAGCGTAATATGGCCCCTCTTCCTTCCTGTCAATTGTCACCCAGACAACCCAGTATAGCTTGGCATCCGACACTTCATTGCGGTCAGGAAGGAACTTGATGCCTTTTTCAACAGCACTTCGGGCATGCATTGCACCGACTTCAACAGCTGCCTCGCCTGCATCCACGTCAATGATGACCGGTGATACATTATCAAGTGTAAGGACGCCTTTACCAAAACCCTTATGGCCATCCATAGGGTCATTTTTTATAATATTGAAGCCAATATTCTTTCCCTTTTTTTCTTCCATGAAAAATACCTCCTAGAAAAACAGATTGGATATTCCATCAGTCACAGCCGGAATCAAATAGCTGAAAATCGGCTGGATTGTATATTGGTCAAGGGGTGTGATCACCAGGATCAAGAAAATGATTGAACCGTATGCTTCGTATTGGGTCATTTTTGCCCGGATGTCCGCTGGTGCCAGGTCCTCGATGATCCGGTAGCCATCAAGCGGCGGGAACGGCAGAAGGTTGAATACGAACAGCATCGCATTCAGCCCGATAAATATATTCAGGAATTCCAGGAAAAATTCCGGAACTCCCTGGGCCAAACCGAGCGTGACAAATATGTACCAGATTGCAAAAGCCAGGAACACAAGAATAAGATTGCTTATTGGCCCGGCAACCGATACAAGCACACCGGCAAGCCTGGGATTCTTGAACATGAATCGATTGACTGGAACCGGCCTTGCCCACCCGAATCCAGCGATAAAAATCAAGATAGTCCCCAGCGGATCCAGATGCTTGATCGGATTCAAGGTCAACCGTCCCTGTCTCTGGGCAGTCGGGTCGCCAAACTTATACGCCACCCAGGCGTGCGCGAATTCATGGACCGCGAAAGCGATCATCAAAGCTGCAGCTACAAACGGAATTTGTTCTAACGAATAGGGTAAGCTCACATTCCATTCCCCTTTTATTGTCTTTTCCCTAAAGTATAACCCATTCTCGTTGGAATGTGAAAAAGACAATCTTTCACCAGACTTGCGAATTTCCGCGAATTATGAAAAACTCAATTTAGATTTACATATCTTTCATTTTAAGGAGGCAAAACAAATGCCATACGTAACAGTAAAAATGATTGAAGGCCGCACAGAGGACCAAAAGAAAGCACTAGTTGAAAAGGTAACAGACGCTGTCAGCGAAACAACAGGCGCACCAAAGGAGAAAGTCGTTGTGTTCATCGAGGAAATGGCGAAGAACCATTATGCGGTAGCTGGCAAAAGGTTAAGTGACGAATAGGACTCCTAAAAGCTCAGAGAAATCTGGGCTTTTTTCTTTTTGTGCCCGTAAACCGTGATTTTCTCGTTTTACGTGCACATGTTTCCCTTTCTTGTGACCGTGATCCACGATTTTCTCTTTTCACGGGCACATGTTTCCCTTTCTTGTGACCGTGACCTCGGCTTCTCCTTTGCACGGGCACATGTTTCCCTATTATATGGCCGCCATTTCAATTTCACACCTCTAACGGTCGCATAATACCTTTTCTTTTTTTACATAAAAAAACCGAGCACAAAACCCTATAAGGGCCCATACTCGATTCCAAGTAAAAATCTGCTTATGCTAATAATTGCTTTGACTTGCTTTTCAAACTCGCGATATAATCATAAGCCTCATCAATTTCTTCGTCTGTGTATTTCTGGCTCTTTTTCACGGTCTGGATTTTCTCGCGGACTTCGGCTTCTGGCAAGTTATCAAAATATAAAACCGTTGAAACGAGTTCAAGGAATCTTGCATTCTGGTCGTTGATGTCGGTCAGGCAGTCGCCGAGGCACGGCATCTCGATGCTGTTTTCACCGAGGAATTCCTGGCCTGCTTCTGTCAGGGTGTAGCGGTATTGATAGTAGCCGCCTTTCTTTTCCTTCACTTCGTCGAGGAAGCCCATATTGCATAGCTCTTCCACCCTAAGGGTCAGTTCTTCGGAATAGGGTCCGTAAAAATGGAACTGGAATCGTTCCTGGAATGGGAACTCCATCTTTTTGGCGATATAGATCATCTTCTGAAGCTTTTTCCTGCCGATGACTTCTCCAGAAACTGAAATGGCATGTATGATTTTAGCGTGGTCTTTTAACAAAACGAGTCAACTCCTGTATCAAATGGTCCCATTGTCTAAGTTCAGTTCAAGAATCTGTGCAATCTGCCTGATTTCAGGTCGGGCTTTTTCCCTTTCCAGGAAATCGGCAGGATAATAAAGTTTGTGGTCGGTCCTTCTTTTTCCGGAAATGGCGTCGACAATCTCTGACTCGCGTGAAAGTTCGCGGATTTCGCCGTTTTTCTTCAGCAGGTGGATTGGGAGGCGTTCTTCCTCCTCGCCAGGACGGTAAAAATCGTATGGAAGGTCTGATGATGAATCGACCACCAGGTAGTATTCAGGGTCAAGACCAGCCTGCTCGAATAACACAGAAAGCTTTGCCAGCTTCTTGTATTCTTTTGCAGGGTCGAACTCGACATATTTAAATAGATTTCGGTTATTGAAGCGGCGGCACAAATCGCTCAGGATCTGGTCCTCCTCTTCCTCCCATATCTGGAAATAATAGAGGAACACGGCTTCATCCAATTTTAAATAGTCTTGCAAAGTCATGCGGTCCTCAAAGATTGAGTAAAAATGGTGCGGTTTATGTTTAAATGTGTAGTTTTGCTCATGAAGGTGTTTGGCACGGTGCAGGATTTTCGTCAGGATGACCTCGGCACTCCTTGTCACTGGGTGGAAATAAACTTGCCAATACATCTGGTAGCGGCTCATTATGTAGTCCTCGACCGCATGCATCCCGCTCTGTTTGATGACGACCTGGTCCTCGCGCGGGCGCATGACGCGCAAAATCCGTTCCATATCAAAATGTCCGTAGCTGACCCCGGTAAAATAAGCATCCCTTTGCAGGTAATCCATCCGGTCGGCATCAATCTGGCTCGAAATCAGGCTGATGACAAGCTTATTCTCATAGGTTTTTTCGATCACTTCAGCAACCTTCTTCGGGAAATCTGCGGCAACCTTTGAAAGCACCTGATTCACTTCTGTATCGCCAAGGATGATTTCCCTTGTGAAATCCTCATGATCAAGGTCGAATACCTTCTCGAACGAGTGCGAAAACGGTCCATGGCCAAGGTCATGAAGCAGGGCGGCGCATAACGATAGCAGGCGCTCTCCTTCATTCCATTCAGGGCGGGATGCGAACGCATTGTCAACGATCCGCCGGGTGATTTCATAGACTCCCAGTGAATGGTTGAAGCGGCTGTGTTCAGCTCCGTGGAAGGTCAGGTACGTTGTGCCGAGCTGCTTGATCCTTCTCAGGCGCTGGAATTCCTTTGTCCCGATCAAATCCCAGATGACACGGTCACGGACATGGACATACCGGTGTACTGGATCTTTGAATACTTTTTCTTCAAGTAATTTTTCTTCCGAATATTCCATCGTTCTCCTTCTTCCTGATTAGCTTGTTTTTATTATAGCCTGTTTCATTCGTCAAATCATCTCGATTTTCTGCATTTTTTTACAAAAATTGCATACTGTTATTAAAATCCTATTCCCTTCATTCCAATATTCCCGGATGTATAAACTAGTTTGCAAGTTTGCGCGGGAAAAAAAATCACCTCTAAACGGTGGTTTAAAGGTGATTTATCTATTTTATAAGGAAAAAGTTTATTTAAGCTTCTTTTGCACTTTTTCCATGAGCTCTTCCTCAGACAGTGCAGCGACTGGCCGATTGTTGACGAATGCGAAAGTCTTCTTCCTGCCTGGTCCGCAGTAGGACTGGCAGCCGATGTCAACTGTTGCTTCAGGATCAAGCTGCTTGAGCTTCGGTATCAATGTTTTAAGGTTTACGGCCTGACAATCGTCGCAAACACGGAATTCGTTTGCCATTTAGGACAACCCTTTCTTTAAAAACTGTCCAGCTGCGCCGCCCCTCCAAGTGCCTTAGCAGGAATCCGGATTGCTGTCCCGATCCAGCTTTGCTTTATGGCTGACAAGGCGGTTGCGCTTTTCTTTAAGACTAAAGCGTATTTTACCTCTAATTGGACTTGAATGCAAGCTGTTGAACAGGCCCACTTGCTTATCTATCTATATGGAAAACACGTATTTCCCGCAAAAAATCTACTATCCTCCAATTATACGATGTATAAGGTTTCCAATTTCAGGACAAGATTGAAATAGAAGTTTCAATAGTTAACCAAAGTAAAAGGGAGTTGAAGAAGAATGAAAACACGCCAGGATGCCTGGACAGATGAAAATGATTTATTGCTGGCTGAAACCGTGCTCCGCCATGTAAGAGAAGGCAGCACCCAATTGAATGCTTTTGAAGAGGTGGGCGACAAGCTCGACCGTACTTCCGCTGCCTGCGGATTCCGCTGGAACGCCGTTGTGAGGCATAACTATGAAAAAGCCTTGCAGCTTGCCAAAAAGCAGCGTAAACAGAGACAGAGAATCCTAGGAAAAGATCAGGGCGGCAAGAAAAAACTGCTATACAACCCGCCGGTTCCAACATTGGATGAAAGTTTGACAGGATCGTTGCCAGCAGAAGAACTAACTGAAATGGCCCAGCCTACCTTCGACCTATCCGTTCTTGAACAAGATGATAAACAGATCGATGCTGCACTCATGGCAGAAATGCAAGAATTAGTGAACAAGGAGAACGCGCAAAAGGATTACTCAGTGGAAACGGCTGAAGAAGTGTCCGAAATGCCGGTCCAGGCTGTACAAACACGAGTAACCCATACGGCACCTGTCCGTCACACTGTCCCGCCAACCGGCCTGACAATGGGACATGTCATCGCCTATCTGCAAAGCCTGAACGGCTCATCGCTGCAGGTTGATATTTATAAGAGCGAGAATGAAAGATTGAAGCGTGAAATCCATAGTTTAAGAAAACACAATGAAGAACTGCAGCAAAAAATCAACAGGCTTGAGGAAAATACGAACACCATGCAGGAAGATTACGAAACACTCATGAAAATCATGAACCGCGCCCGCAAGCTTGCCCTGTTTGAAGAAGAAGAGCGTCCGGCAACCAAATTCAAGATGGACCGCAATGGCAATCTCGAAAAAGTAGCCGAATAGATATCTAGTTATAAAATAAATAGATAATAGATGGAGAAGGAGACTTTGGCAGCTGCCCCCTCTTATGTTTTTTAAAAAAAGCCGGAAATCACAGATTTCCGGCTTTCATTGCATTAATCCAGGAATTTTTCATTCCGTTCGATGACACGATTATAATAATGATCAAAAAGCCCAATCTCGTCTCCGTTCAAATATCCTGAAGTGAGCTCGTTGCTGTTGGCATGCAGGAATGTCAAAAACCGCAGCATAACATCCTGAATGGTCAGCTCAATCCCGAATAATTCGGACAAGGAGGCCATGACCTCTGGCTGGACTTCCGGATAGGTGAATTTCGTGATCTCCCCTTTTTTGGCGCGATCGTAAAATCCACGGATCAATTCAGCCCTCTGGCTGCCGCTTCCCGTCACACAAAGATAGATTTGCACAGCTACCCCTTTTTTCAGGCGGCGTTGCGAGATGCCAGCGAATTTTTTACCGGCGATGCTCAAATCATAGCTTCCAGGACAATAGGAAGCAGAAATTTCCCTTGCCTCAATCTTTTTATTGAAGTCAGCGAACATCTCCTTGATCAATAACCACATAGCATCATAGCCGCGATTGATGTCAATCCCTTTTTCCTTTTCAGGTAAAATGAGTGAAAGATTCAGGACACCTTCGTCCAGCACGACAGCAAGTCCGCCTGAATTGCGGACGATATACTGATAGCCCTGCTCCTCGAGGTAGTCGAGACCTTCCTGGAGATGAGGAAGCCTTGTATCCTGGATTCCGAGGACAACTGTGTCATGATGGACCCATGCCCTTGCAGTTGCCGGTGACTGTCCTTTGCCGACCGATTCGCATAATGTATCATCCGTCCCGAATGACTGCAGGGCATGAAATTGCGTGCCGAGCGCCGACTGGTCGATCAATCTCCATTTATCCTGACGCAGTAAATTAAGCGCCTCATCCATCGTGGTTTCCTCTTTTCTATCTCTAGCTTTTTCGTTGATATTATAGCATATCTGGGCCGGCAGCTAATACGATAGCCGATTTAAAAAAGCCGATCGAAAAGTTCCGACCGGCTCAGAAATTCATTATTTTTACTTCGTAAGTGCCTGTGCTGCCGTTATGAGCGCAAGCTTGTACACGTCTTCTTCGCTGCAGCCGCGGGACAGGTCGTTTACCGGACGGTTCAAGCCCTGCAAAATTGGTCCAACTGCTTCGAATCCTCCTAAGCGCTGAGCAATCTTATAGCCGATATTCCCTGCTTCAAGGCTTGGGAATACGAAAACATTCGCATTGCCCATGATCACTGAATCGGGAGCTTTCTTTTCAGCAACAGATGGAACGAAAGCTGCATCGAATTGGAACTCTCCGTCAACGATTAATAATGGGTCGCGAAGCTTGGCTTCTTCGACTGCTTTGGACACTCTTTCAGTCTCAGGAGAAACAGCTGAGCCTTTTGTGGAGAAGCTAAGCATGGCCACGCGCGGCTCTACATCGAACATTCTTGCTGTCTTTGCACTTTCGACCGCGATTTCAGCAAGGTCCTGGCTGTCGGGAGCGATATTGATCGCGCAGTCAGCGAAGACATACTTCTCATCTTCACGTACCATAATGAAGACACCGGAGGTTTTGCGTACGCCTTCCTTCGTCTTGATGATCTGCAATGCCGGTCTTACTGTGTCCGCAGTCGAGTGTGCCGCACCGCTTACAAGACCGTCTGCTTTGTTCGAATACACGAGCATCGTACCGAAGTAGTTTTCATCGAGAAGGATTTTGCGCGCCTGCTCTTCTGTTGCTTTTCCTTTCCTTCTCTCAACGAATGCAGCGACAAGCTCATCCATCATCGCGAAGTTGACAGGATCATAAATTTCTGCCGCATCCAACGATACACCCATATCAGCAGCTTTCGCCTGAATCTGTTCAATATTACCTACTAAAATTGGTGTTAATACTCCGTCTGCAGCCAGTCTTCCCGCTGCAGCAAGAATCCGTTCGTCGAGGCCTTCCGGAAACACGATCCGTAAATTTTGTCCGCTTAATTTGGCTTTTAAGCCTTCAAATAAATCACTCATGCTGACTCCTCCTTTTATCTATACTTATAGCATACTTTACCAGTCCTAAAATTCAAGAATGTTACCGTTTACAGCCCTGAAGTCTTTTTATTGAAAATTTTCAAGCATGTTTTTCCTGCCCCTTTTACTATTTGCAATCTTTAACAAAATATCCTTTTTCCCATCAGGATAAACAAACGGGGTTTATTAACATGACGAATGGCGAAACTATGATATGATATTGGTATATTGTTGATTTATAGGAGTGATATAAAATGACTGAAGCAGCACAGACTTTGGATGGCTGGTATGCCCTTCATGATTTCCGCACTGTTGATTGGACAACCTGGAAAATGCTTCCGGCTGAAGAGCGCCAGGAAATCATCCAGGAATTCCTCGGCCTTGTGGAAAAGTGGAATAAAACGCAGGCTGAAAAACAAGGCAGCCATGCCCTGTATACAATCGTTGGCCAAAAAGCAGATTTCATGATGATGATCCTGCGCCCTACGATGGAAGAATTGAATGAAATCGAGACAGAATTCAACAAATCCAGACTTGCTGAATACACGATTCCTGCTCATTCTTATGTTTCTGTTGTCGAGCTCAGCAACTATCTGCCAGCAGGCGAAGATCCTTACCAGAACCCGCAAATCCTTGCCCGCCTTTACCCTGAACTTCCAAAGGCGAAGTATGTTTGCTTCTATCCAATGGACAAGCGCCGTCAGGGCGAAGACAACTGGTACATGCTGCCTATGGAAGACCGCCGCAATATGATGCGCAGCCACGGCATGATCGGCCGCCAGTATGCAGGCAAAGTCAAGCAGATCATCACTGGTTCCGTCGGCTTCGACGACTATGAGTGGGGCGTAACATTGTTCGCGGACGATGTCCTTCAATTCAAAAAGCTAGTATATGAAATGCGTTTTGACGAAGTCAGCGCACGCTATGGCGAATTCGGTTCATTCTTCGTAGGAAACCTGCTGGAAGAAGACCGCGTTGTTTCATTCCTGAATGTCTAATGATTCGATAAATCCCCGGGCTGATGCCCGGGGATTTTTTTGTCCGTTCTCATGAATATGAAGCATTGTTTATGCCCCTTTCTTACGCCCCTCCATCCAAAATATTTGAGTCATAAAATGCAGCTTCCCTCATATGAATGAAATAGTGAGGATTCATTTTACTTGTACCCTATCCTATTAAAGCTCAATTTCACCATTTACATAAATAAGGTGAAATGAATGAAAAGAAAATAATTTTAAGGAGGCTACACAATGACTCAATACAATAACCCATACTATAACTACAGAACCTATCCACAGATGTATCAGCCTTATAGCGGCACAGAAGAAAAATCGGCAGCACAAGCCCAGGTGCCGCAGATGTCTCAGATGGGACAGATGGGGCAAATGGGGCAAATGGGCCAGCCAGGATTCCCGCAGGCAACATCATTCCCAACCCAGTCTGGCGGTGCCTTTCCAGGTACAAGTGCAGGTGCAGTTGGAGGTGTCCAGGTACCAGGAATGCTTCCAATTGAAGCATCCTACATCGAGAATATCCTTCGCCTGAACAAAGGAAAACTCGCAACAGTGTATGCTACTTTTGAAAACAATACCGAATGGAATGCGAAAATTTTCCAGGGACTCATAGAAGCTGCTGGACGTGACCATCTCATCCTCAGTGACCCGCAAACAGGAAAACGGATTCTCCTGCCAATGATTTACCTTGATTATGTTACTTTCGATGAAGAAATCGAGTACGAATATCCATTCGGCGGCGGAGCTGGACTGACGGTATACCCACCAAGATAATGAAAACTACTAATTCTCCAAAGCGGCTTCGGCCGTTTTTTTGTTGTGGTATCATTCATTATTTTTAAACAACCTTTTTTCTGACAGGATGACAGAAAACATGTAGTTGGGACAGTTAATCATGATCCAATCAGTTAAAAAGCAGGTCATAGTTCAACCTACAGATTCTTGACAATGATTCTACTCGGAAAATAAAATTTATATACTTACTATATCCGTTTAAGGAAGCTGGTGTATGTGATGGTTTCAAATGAAAGCAATATTAGGCTTGTAGTGGCAGGTTTGCTGCTTGGGATCTTGATGGCTGCAATGGATAATACGATTGTGGCGACGGCAATGGGAACAATTGTTGCGGACCTTGGCGACTTTGACAAGTTTATCTGGGTGACCTCTGCTTATATGGTTACCGTGATGGCCGGAATGCCCATTTTTGGGAAGCTGTCAGATATGTATGGCCGGAAACGATTTTACATATTTGGCTTGCTCGTTTTTTTAATAGGCTCCGCGCTTTGCGGAATTGCCCAAACAATGGTGCAGCTAAGCATTTTCAGGGCGATCCAGGGAATCGGCGGCGGAGCTTTGATGCCGATTGCGTTCACGATTGTTTTTGATATCTTCCCTCCCGAAAGGCGCGGCAAAATGACTGGACTGCTTGGCGCCGTTTTCGGGACTTCAAGTGTCCTTGGACCACTCCTTGGTGCTTATATCACTGACTGGTTCAGCTGGCATTGGGTGTTTTACATTAATGTCCCGATTGGCATTGTCTCTTTAATCTTTATTGGGAAGTATTATCATGAATCCACTCAGCATTCCAGGCAGAAAATTGACTGGGCTGGCGCCTTCACATTAGTTGTCGCAGTTGTCAGCTTAATGTTCGCCCTCGAACTCGGCGGAAAAGAATATGACTGGGGCTCAGTCCAAATCATTGGTTTGTTTTCAAGTTTCGCTCTATTCTTTTTAGTATTTATTTTTGCTGAAAGAAAAGCAGAGGAACCGATCATTTCTTTTTGGATGTTTAAAAGGCGGCTGTTTGCTGCATCACAGGTTCTGGCCTTCCTCTACGGAGCAACATTCATCATTCTCGCAGTCTATATCCCTATTTTTGTACAGGCGGTTTATGGGGGCTCGGCTAAAACGGCTGGACTGATTTTGACACCGATGATGCTAGGTTCTGTTGCCGGCAGTGCGGTTGGCGGCATATTCCAGACAAAGACCAGCTATCGGAACCTTATGTTCATTTCGGTTATCGCCTACTTTGCAGGGATGCTGCTGCTCAGCATGATGTCACCTGATACGTCGAGACTGGTCCTGACACTTTGCATGATATTGGTCGGATTTGGAATGGGATTCTCTTTCTCCCTCCTCCCTACAGCTTCCATACACAACCTCGACCCGCGGCACCGAGGATCGGCGAATTCAACTAATTCATTCCTTCGCTCGCTTGGAATGACACTGGGCATCACCATATTTGGGACTATCCAGAATAATAGTTTTATGGACCAGCTAAAAAGTGCCTTTGCTGGAATGGGCGGCGGCCAAGGGAACCAGCTGATGGGAGACCCGCAGCAATTATTCCAGTCTGGACAACGTTCGCAAATCCCGGGATTTGTCCTGGATAAAATCGTCGAGGCGATGTCTTCTTCAATCACTCATATTTTCGCACTTGCTTTAATTCCAATTGCTATTTCGGCAATTGCGGTCTTTTTCATGGGAAAAGAGCGTGTTGAAATCAATAAGACGATTGTCAAAGAATCTTAATGAGCCTGTAAAAAGAGCATGCCAGCCGGCATGCTCTTTGATTATAAGTATTTAACTGCGGCAATGATCAACAATACCCAGGCGGCGAGGAATGATACTCCGCCAAGCGGGGTGATGGCCCCAAGGATGCTGATTTTTGTAAGGGTCAAGGCATACAGGCTTCCGGAAAACAGGATGATTCCGATCAGCATCAGCCAGCCTGACCAGTTCAGCAGTGAAGTTGCAGGGAGTTTTCCCAGCAGGACTCCAATTATCAAGATTCCGGTTGCGTGGAACATCTGGTATGTAACACCGGTTTTCCAGGTTTCTAGATATTTTGGTTCGACCTTGCCTTCCAGCCCATGTGCTCCAAAGGCTCCGAGTGCGACTGCAAGAAAGGCATTGATTGCCCCTATTATGATAAATAACTTCATCATTTCCACCTCTATCTTTAAATTAAGGCTCTTTTCTCAAACTATGTTGCCATTGATTACAAAATGGGATTGAATGACCTAGTTTTCTGCATAAAAAAGCTTATTATGAGAAAAGAGCTTGCACACTTAAAAACGAACTGCAAAATGGCTTAATAGCACGTTAAAATCGGCTTTAAGATTTTAACAACAATCTTTACGAAAACAACCTAAATTAGAAATCGAATAGCGAGTCTCCGTTTGAATCATCATCCATTTCCAGTTTTTTCGGCTGCGGAACCATTGTTGATGGCTGGCTTACTGGCATCTGCTGCTGAGGAAAGACTGGTTGAGCAGGAATAAGTTGCTGTGCTGGCTGCTGGATGATATGGCTTTGCCAGGGCTTGCCTGACCCCTGCTGTGGTTCATCAAGAACAAGTTCACAAAGCGTTTTAATCGACTGGATTCGTTCCCGCTGTGCAGCTTCAGATTGTGCCGATTTGGCCCGGCTTAATTCTTCTTCCATTTTCAAAAGCAATTTTTGCAGTGAAATATTCATTAACTCACCTCCACGGGCGGTACCTTATATGTAGGATCCGACTCGATCATGCTGTACGGTTCCATTCTACAATAAATCTGTTATATTTTCGACTGTATAAGAATTTGCTGTCAGTTCCACGTGGAACATGTCGATTTTTAAAAAAAGAACTCAGTCGACCAGAAAAAAACTCTGGTCCCCCAGAGCTAATAATTTTTCATATCGTCGATTTGCCAATCGATTTCCTGTCTGCCCCACTCTCGCAAAATCTCGTTTACTCTTGAGAATGGCTTGCTTCCAAAGAAACCTCTTCTTGCGGACAAAGGGCTTGGATGTGCAGACGTGATGATCTTATGTTTGCTTTCATCAATCAACTTCAATTTACTTTGAGCCGGTTTGCCCCAAAGGATGAAAATGACTGGTTCCTGACGGTCATTCAACAGGGTGATGACTTTATCGGTGAAGGTTTCCCAGCCTTTCCCCTTGTGGGAATGCGCTTCACCCTTCCTGACTGTAAGCACCGTATTCAAAAGCAGCACACCCTGGTCTGCCCACTTTTTCAAATATCCGTGATTGGGTATCTCACAGCCAAGGTCAGCCTTTAGCTCCTTGAACATGTTCCGGAGTGATGGCGGGATTTCAACCTCTGGTTTTACCGAAAAACTTAAGCCATGTGCCTGACCCGGTCCATGGTATGGATCCTGGCCAAGGATGACCACTTTTACCTTATCATAGTCTGTATACCGCAATGCATTGAAGATGTCTTCCTTATCGGGATAAACCGTTTTGTTCTGGTATTCTTCCATCAAGAACTCTCTTAAATCCAAATAATAAGCTTTTTCAAACTCCTCTGCCAGCAGTGGTGCCCAGCCGTTTTGCATCGAACGCATCGTGATCGCTCCTTTCTCTACTATCTAACTACCCGATTTCCAAAAAGGTATGTGAACATTTTCCAGCATGTTTAATAGAGCAAATAACGGTTATATAAATAGTGTAGACGCGGAAGGCTATAAAAGCATCCCAAACTAGTATAGGTTAAAAACACTTAAGGAGGAAGATATTATGTTGAAAGTAGAAGTTGTGGAAAACGGCGTACAGGCAACTGAAAAAATCAGCTCTCTGGAAGCTGCAGGTTTCGGAAAAGAAAACATTTATATTTTCGCTCATGATGAAGACCGAAGCGAGCACTTGACAGATGCTACCGAAACAGGCGGTATGGGCTTCAAGGAACAGGGCTTCTTTGATTCCATCGGCAATATGTTCAAGTCCCGCGGAGACGAACTGCGAAACAAATTCGAATCCCTCGGACTTTCAAAGCAAGAAGCTGAGCAGTATGAGGTCGAATTGGACAAAGGCCGTTTAGTCCTTGTCGCAACCGATGAAGTAAAATAAAGCCATTAATCAGCAATGGTATATCCGATCCGCTGTGATCGTTTATCATAGAAACCCCCTGCCGAAGCCGGCAGGGGGTTTGCGAGTTTAAAGATTTCTAGCCAAAGAAGCGCTGGTAGATGCTGCGGGCCTGTGCCAGATCCTTCGTTCCATGGATCAATGCACGTCCATCCTGGAAAATGACCATCCTGTTATCATCCATTTCAACAGATACCAGATAAGGGTTTCCTTTTACCTGATAACCCAAATCCCTCATTTTTTCAGCCGTCTCCTGGAGGTTAAGCTGCTGCTGTTTCGGCGGCCTGATCTGTACGGTATCACGGCCGCACAGGACAGTCGTTTTGGTCATATTTTCAACATCCAAATACGGATATTCCGGATTGTCGCCGCATGAGAGACAGCCAGGGTCCTTCGCTTTTGACATTTTCATGCTTGTATACTGATTCCGCCACAGATCAAAGCTGACAAAAGAAGTTCTGACCGCATCCCAGTCTTCCACAAGGATCTTCAGTGCTTCGGCACCCTGGTGGGCAATGACCATCTGTACGGCAGGCCCGATGATTCCGCCGGTATCGCAGGTCAGCCCGTGCAGCGGCACCGTCTTCAGCAAACAGTTCAGACATGGTGTTTTTCCAGGAATAATGGAGAAACTCATGCCAAAGCTGGCAACGCAGGCACCATATATCCACGGAATCTGGTACTTCTGCGAAATATCATTAATGGCCATCCTTGTTTCAAAATTATCGGTAGCATCGATAATCAAATCGACGCCATCAACAAGCTCAGCCAGTTTTTCGGGAGTGGCATCCGCAATCAATGCGGTGATTTCAACGTCAGAGTTGATCGCCTTCAATCTTTTTTCAGCCGCTGCAGCCTTTGGAAGCTTCTCAGCGACATCCTCTTCAGTATATAATTGCTGTCTTTGCAGGTTGCTTGCTTCGACATAATCCCGGTCGACAATCGTCAGACGGCCGATACCTGCTCTAACCAGCAGCTCGGCATTCCCTGAACCAAGTGCACCTGCGCCAATCATCAGGACATGCTTGCTGCGGATTTTGTCCTGGCCTCCCTTGCCTATTTGAGGAAACAGCGTCTGGCGTGAATATCTTTCTGACATAGGGTGTACCCCCTCCTGTAAAACAAACGCCCTGATTCCATCGACAATCCTGTCAACGGAACGGGGCGCCGTAATTTGCTATGGATCAACCGCCGGAAACAGGCGGTATGAAGGCAATTGTGTCTCCTTCTTTAATGACTTCATCATTAGATGAAAATTCTTCATTGATCGCTGTCATTGAAGTATCAAGCTTTTGGACACCATATTTTTCTGCGACTATTTGCTTCAGTTCGGCAACTGTCTTGCCTGCTGCTTCGATTTCGACTGATTCATGGCCTGCTTCGTCACGCAGGTGGGCAAAAAATAATATTTTATTCATTGAGATCCTTCTCCTCCGGTTTCCCTGTCGGATATGGGACAGTTTCTAGTTGGTTGCCAATCCATTCTTCCCCGTCTTCCCAATGCTCTTTCTTCCAGATTGGGACGATTTCCTTGATGCGCTCGATCGCATAACGATTGGCTTCATATGCATCGTTGCGGTGAGGTGTGGAAACGGCGATCACGACAGCAATATCCGTGATGTCGAGCTTGCCGACCCGATGGGTGATCGCGACCTGCGCGCCATCCCAGCGTTCCTGGATTTCCGTGCCAATCTGCTCAAGCTTTTTGACAGCCATCGGCTCATAAGCTTCATATATAAGATAAAGGGTTTTCTTTCCCTTCGTCAATTCACGGACAGTGCCAATGAATGTCGTGATTGCCCCTGCTTCACGCTGGACCACTTTATCAATGACAGATTGAACGTTGATTGGATCTTTCGCTATTTCATAATTCATCAAAATCACCTCAATAAACTGATCCGGATCAGGATTTAATATGTTTATGGACACTTTTTCCGGGTTCTGGCTCCGTTTTGTCCATTAGAGTGTCCCTTTAAAAATGGCTCTGTTAAACAAGACTGTTGATTTTCGTTCCAGGCGCATCGCTTTCCGCGGGGCTGGCGCTGAGCCTCCTCGTCGCTCTGCTCCTGCGGGGTCTCACCTGACCAGCTGCGCCCGCAGGAGTCTACGCGCCTTCCACTACAATCAACAGGTGTATAAACATCATTGGGCTTTAACAGAGCCTTAAAAATAAACAGGCTCAGGATTCTCAACAACTGCGTATCCGCCAATTTTGTCGACTTCGGCTTTGAAGGACTGTGATTGGATCACTGACCTTAACCATATACCCTTTTCGCTTTCGAAGAATGCTTTTGTCATCAGCAAATCGTAGCTTTCGTCTGCGACCGGGATGAAGTCGAGCCCCATTGCCCTGGCAGCCGGGAATATGCCGAGTCCCGCCGCATTGTCGTTCCCCTTCACTTCAGCAGCGACGCTCAAATGGGAGAACATTTCACGGTCATAGCCGTTGACCTGGTCTGCGTCAATGCCTGCATCTTTTAACATTAAATCAAACAGGATCCGTGTACCGGCGCCTTTTTGCCTGTTGGCATAATCTGCGCCCTTCACAGCGATGTCGCTGACATTTTCGATTCCGAGCGGATTGCCTTTTGGCAGCATCCAGCCCTGGGTTCTTTTCAAGAAAGGATAAAGGACTGCGTCTTGCCCGGCAAGAAATTTCCTTACGTAGGTAACATTATATTCTTTCGTCTCCGGGTCAAGCAAATGAATGCCCGCTACATGGGCTTCCCCTTTTCTGATTGCCATCAAACCGGCCATGCTGCCAACATGGGAAGAAACAATTTTCATGTCGGTGCGCTGATTTTTGAGCTGGGAGGACAAAAGGTCAATCGTCAAGTCATGGCTGCCGCTGAAGACGATCGCGTTCTTGATTTCTTCAACCGGTCTGTATAGCTCGACCTCGACGGTATCTCCCTGTTCATATCCTAACTCCTCGGGCGGAACAACGAGCAAGCCGTCCGCACGCACCAGTGACATCGTGACGCCCGCCGCGCGTGTCAGCGGATTGGCGACAAATTGTCCATCCACATAGCCGATATTCATTCGGACAAAGTCCTCCGCCCCCATTGTGGAGACGATCCTGCGGCCAAGCTTCACTTCTAGCTTTGGCCTTTCGGGTTCTGGTATCCCCAGATACTTGCAAACGAGCGGCCTGACGAACCACTCAAGCGCCATGTAGGCCGACACTGGATATCCAGGCACGCCTACGACCACTTTATCTTTAATTTTCCCAAGGATGACTGGCTTACCCGGCCTTGTCGCGACACCATGGGTAAAAACAGTGCCTAGCTCCTCAAGGATGTGTACGGTATAATCTTTTGAACCTGCGGAAGAACCAGCATTAATCACGACAATATCAGATGTTTCTACCGCGTTCAGCAATGCTTCCCTGATTTTTTCCGGTTCATCCTTCACGATTGGATGCAAATAAGGGTTGCCGCCCCAATCTTCTACATATGCGCTAAAAACGGTGCCATTGAACTCGATGATCCTTCCTGAAGACAGCGACGCATCTGCGCTGACCAGTTCATTTCCTGTCGGGATGATCGTTACCAGCGGTTTCTTCACAACGCACACTTCGGTCACCTGTGCTGCAAGGAGTGCGCCAAGGTCGGCAGGACGCAGCTGATGCCCCTGCGTGAACAACATCTCCTCCTGGACGATATCCTCACCGATCGGGCGGATATGCTGCCAGGGAGTTGCCGGCTCGATGATTTCGATGGTCTCATCGTCAATGACATGAATGTTTTCGACCATAATGACGGCATTGAACTCTTGCGGGATCGCATTACCGGTATCAACGTATTTAAACTGCTCATCCTTTTTTAAATGGAGCGGGCGCTGCTCATGGGCTTCATAAGTATCCTCAGCGTTGACAGCAACTCCATCCATCGCGGATGCATGGTAAAAAGGCATCGACACATTGGCGAAAACAGGTTCAGCAGTAATTCGGCCAAGGGCAGCGGCAGCCGGAATCCATTCTTTTTCCTGAGGCAGGTCGAACGCAGCCAGCACTTCATCTCTGGCTTGCACGCGCGGCTTGTCTTCAAGATAAATCTTTCGGTTATAACGTATTTGGTCCATGATGCTGCTCCCCCTATCTCGTCAAAATGACTGGAACGTATTCGCCTTGAGAAATCCCCTCTTTTTCGGAAACAATCTCCACGATTCCATCGCTTTTTACCAAAGTTGTGATCAGGCCTGATTTGCCGATGATCGGCTCGGCCCACCATTCTCCATCTCTTTCCTCAAGTCTCACCCTGATATAGTCAGATCGCCCTGGTGAGGAGGCAATATTTTTAACAATCCGGGCAAAAATCCGCTCGGGCTTCTGTTCGTATTTTTCACCCTTCAGCTTCCTGAAGACCTGTTCGCCAAACAGCTTGAAGATGATCATTGCCGATGCTGGATGCCCCGGCAGTCCGATGACCGGTTTTCCATCCGCCACCGCTAGAATCGTCGGCTTGCCTGGCTTGATCGAGATTCCATGGACAAATACGCCTGGATCTCCAAGTGACTGGATGACCTCGGTCGTGTAATCCTTCGTGCCAACAGAACTTCCCCCTGATAAAATAAGGCAGTCCGCCTGTTCATACAATTCGCGGGCCTTGCTTGCGAACTCCTGATAGTCATCGCGGGTGATGCCGCCATATATGACCTCGATGTCCCATTCATTGGCCAGGCCTTTGACAGTCAGGTAATTGATATCGCGGATTTGCCCGGTTTCAAGTGTTTTGGTTTCATAAGGAACGATTTCGTCCCCTGAAGAAAGGTAAGCAGCTTTCAGTTTGCGGTAGACTTTCACCTCGGAAACGCCTAGTGCCGCCAGGGCTCCGAGCTCCTGAGGCCGCAATTTTGTCCCTTGTGTCAACAGCACCTCGCCTGAGCGGATATCTTCCCCTGATCGGATGACGTTTTCGCCCGGGGCAATCTGCTTGTAAGTATTCAACAGCCCGCCGATTTCCTCGCTATGCTCGATCATCAGGACGCTGTCGCTGCCCGGAGGAAGCATTCCGCCCGTCGGGACATAGATTGCTTCTCCCCTGCCCACCGGTTTTACTGCTTCTTCGCCCATATGGACCTCACCGGCGACATTCAGGAATCCAGGCATGGATTCAGAAGAGCCATAGGTGTCCCTGGCGATGACGGCATAACCATCAACGGTCGATCGGTCAAAGCCCGGCACATTTTCTTCTGCTCTGATGTCCTCGGCCAGGATGTAATGAAGTGCCTCATCAAGCGTGCGAACCTCGGTTTCTTTGATCTTGCTGATTTTCTCATCAATTAACGCAAAGGTATCTTCAACCGTTTTCACTTTGAAAAATTGCATGCTGCCTATCTTCCTTTCTGGCACCTGAAAACTATTCCCCGGATTCCGTCCACTTCTTCGCATTTTCATATTCTTCGGGATGGTTCATATTGAAAAAGACGCGTTCAAGATTGTTTCCGCAATAGAGTTGCAAATCTGACTCATCGAGGTATCGGACATTCAGTTTTTCAAGCATATGCCTGATCCTCAACGTTCCGTCCTCAATGCATTTCACCGCTTCGCGGGCCACGCGTTTTTGGTACGCCGCAAAAAGCGGATGCTTCCGGCCATCACTGACGGGCACGACTGCATCGTGGTGCTTGAGGGCTTTCACAAGGTTCTCGGCAAGCTCTGCGGATACAAATGGCATATCACAGGCAACGATGAAATTCTCTTCGTAATCTGATGCCTCGAGCCCCGCATGTATTCCCGCCAGCGGTCCAGAACCCGGATATTGGTCTGTCACACTTTTGATATTTAAAAATTGATAGGTTTCAGGATCATTTGTTACTAGAATTATATCATCAAAAACGTGCTGTAACTCATCCTTAATTCTCTCAATATTCGTTTTTTCGTGAAATTTCAGGAGAGCTTTATTCGTTCCCATCCTGCTAGATTTGCCGCCTGCTAAAATAATCGCTCCGGCTTTCATCCCACAGCACCTTCTTTTAATTTGTCTGTTTGGTTTCCCCAGCGGCTTTGTAGCCATTTTCCTGTGCAACAAAATCGAGGTGGATTGTATTCAAGTCTAGCATTGCCGGTGTCGGCTTCACAATATATTGTCTTGTATCGATTACTTTCGTGTAGCCCTTGCATTCCTCACAAACCTGGATCTGGGCAGCGGACTCACCCTCGATGGTCAGGAACTGGACTGTTTCATGATCTTCATTGCCACAATGCGAGCATGTAATGCGTTTATCATGCCAGTGGGCCAGACAGCGAGGGCAATGCAATACCTTTTTTCCTCCGTCTTCCAGCTGAGCAAGGCGGACTGGTTCACCGCAGACAGGACATCCGGCGCCGTGAACAGCATATTGGATTTCATCCTGGACTTTTTCAGCGGTCAGCTGCAAATAGGGACGCAGCACGGTTTCGGCGATAAATTGGGGAATCCACGCATCGACACCCTGCTCTTCTGCAAAGCTGGCAAAATAAATATGGTTAAAAGCAAAAGCCTCATCAATCCAGCGTGTTGCTGTCTCTTCATCTAATAGTCTCTTGATTGATTCCATTGTTTTTTCGAGCTCTGGTTGATACTTCGCTAAAAGTTCACCTATATCCTCTATCCACTGTAAGAATAGGGGAATATCAAAATCAATGGCCGTCAATGCAGCGACAGGCACCCCTGTTTCCATGGCCGCTTTGTCAAGCTTAGGCTCGATACGGTCAGGGTTGAGTGATGTTTTCCATTGTTCCTGCAACGTGATAATATCTTTCTGCAGTTTCTGGTACTCTTTTGAGACAACGGACTTTTTCATTGCTGTAGCCTCTTTTCATCAGATTTTATTAAGCGGCGACGATTTAAATTTTGAGGGAATGGGCCCATTTGGTGAACCCATTCCCTCTGTCAAAGGTTTTAAGCGCCTTTTTTCTTGTTCTTGCCTTTGTCAAGATCAGGGAAGTTGCCTTTCTTGACTTCTTCTTCATACCATTCTGTATAGTGGTCTTTTGCCCACTCTGCCGGAACCTCACCTGTAATGACGCCCGTATATCCTGGACGTGAATTTTTGTGGATGACACTCAGATAGATGTGGCCGACCACGACTGCGATCGCAAGACCGAAGCCAACGTTATGGGCGACATATGCCCACTGAACCATTGCTTTCGGGAACAAGGCCGGGAACCACATCGGGAATCCCGAACCGATGATCAAAATTGCTGTGAAGATCTGGATGATCGAGTTGATTTTTTCACCCGCGTTGAAGAATGTCTGTTTTACATGCTTGAACTTAAAGCCGAACAGTTCTTTAACGAACTCCGTGAAAAACTGGATATCCCTCTTTTTCCAGGTAACGAGTTCCTTGCCCCAGCGAAGCAGGCCTTTTGGATCCATGATCATCCAGATGAAAGTCGGCGTGACGAACGCGACAGCGAAAATCCTATGGAGCAATCTGGCACCTTCTGGTCCGCCAAGCACAGGGTATAGCCAGTCAAACCATTCTGTATACATCGGCAAGGCCGTGATATACAGGGCGAAGAATGAAATGGCGTTCACAGCATGCGCTAAGACAAAGCCTTTTGAAAAACGTTTGACCTTCACACCTGAGTACTGCGTTTTACTCATGGCTGCCACCTCCATCTTCTTCATGGCCTTTGTCCTCTTTATTGAACAGCTTATTGCTGACGAATGCGCCAACAAGTGCCATGCTTGTCGCTCCAAGCATCATTTTGCCGATTGGCTGTGCGTAATCCTTCCAGACTACCGCTGAAGTTGGAACCTTAGGCTTTTCAGGCAATCCGTAAACGGAAGGCTTTTCAGCTAGGACATAAATCGTATGTGTACCGCCGACTCCTTCTGGGTTGTAGATCATGGCGTTAGGGAAACGGCCCTTGATTTCGCTCAGGCGCTTTTCAGCTTTCTTGAGCATTTCATCTTTTGTGCCGAACTCCATTGCGTCTGTATGGCAGGTAGTGACACAAGCCGGCTGCATGCCTTCCTCAAGGCGGTCAACACACATCGTGCATTTCTGGGCCTTCTTGTATTCCTTGCCATTCTTGTCTTTGTATGTTGCCAGCTGGACGACATCGAATGGGCAGTTCTGTACACAGTAGCCGCAGCCAACGCATTTATCCGTGTTCACATCGACCGTGCCGAATTCTGTGTAGTGCATGGCATCCTCCGGGCACACCTTAACGCAGGCAGCTTCCGTACAATGGAAACAGGATGAATGACGGAAAAGGTATTCAAGATTTCCTTTTCCGTTTTCGTGTTCAATGAATGACAGCACGTTCCAGGTATTTGCCGTTACATTCGCATGTGATTGGACGCTGCCCTGGAAAGCTTCCGGCTCAGCCGGAAGGTCATTCCAGTTTTTGCAGGCGACCATACATGCGCGGCAGCCATCACACTTGGTCACGTCAACAAATTTTACATATTCAGCCTTCGCCATTAGTCAGCCCTCCTTACGTCGCAGAGGAATGCCTTATATTCAGGAATCATCGTGTTGGCGTCCCCAATATGAGGTGTTAAGCGGTTTGCTGTATCCCCTGTTGCATATCCTTTATATCCGAAGTGCCAAGGCATGCCAATCTGGTGGACTTTCTTGCCGTTTACAGTGTGCGGCTTGAAGCGTTTCGTCACCATCGCATAGGCTTTAACCTCGCCGCGAGCTGATGTCACGATAACCTCGTCCTTGTTCTTGATGCCTTTTTCCTTCGCTAGCTCTTCACTCATCTCGATGTACATATGGCCCATCAATTCTGACAGCCATTGCTGGTTCCTTGTCATCGAGCCTGATTGCCAGTGTTCACTTACACGATACGTTGTCGCCACGATCGGGTACTGCTTCTTCGTGCCTTTAAGGTTGAAGTCGCCATCCCAGACCTTGATGGTCGGGTTGAATTCCTGGCTGGAGAACGCATTCGGCACCGGACTTTCAAACGGCTCATAGTGTTCTGGGAACGGTCCGTCATTGAGCGTTGGAGCAAACATGCCGCCGACGCCATCCTTCAGCATGATGAATGGATTCGTGCCTCCCTTGTCAGAAGGAGCGACCACTGCCTTGAAGTCAGGAATATCATGTCCAGTCCATTTTTTAGCCAGGCCATCCCACCAGATGACTGCCTTATCCTTGTTCCATGGCTTGCCGGCTGGATCTGCAGATGCGCGATTATAAAGAATCCGGCGGTTCATAGGCCATGCATAAGACCAGTTCAGGAAGTTGCCCATGCCATTATCCTTGTTGTCACGGCGCTTGGACAGGTTGCCTTCTTCCGGATAGAAGCCTGAATAAATCCAGTTTCCGGAGCATGTGGACCCGTCATCAGCAAGCGAACCGAAGTTCTCGACCTGTTTGCCTGTCTTAGTGTAATAACCGTTGATTTCACGGGCGACTAGATCGAATTCTGGATGATCATGTTCACCGTAATTCCAGTACAGTGCATTGATAGCTTTTGCAGCAGGTGAGCTTTCATTTTTGTACATGCCTTTGATTCTTTGCATCAGCATATGGATGATTTCCATGTCTGCCTTTGATTCGCCTTTAGGCTCAATTGCCTTCCAGCGGTACTGCATCCAGCGTCCGCTGTTCGAAACCGTTCCTTCTTTCTCGTATGAGGATGCGGCCGGAAGCAGGAATACCTCTGTGTTGATTTTTGATGGATCGCTGCCAGCTTCTTTTTGCCAGAATGCTGAAGTTTCTGTCTCCCAAAGGTCAATTGCAACCAGCCAGTCAAGGTTGCTGAGTGCTTCTTTTTCCTTGCCTGCATTCGGGCCGCCGACTACAGGATTGGTTCCAAACAGGAATGCGCCATCCAATTCGCCTTTATACATCGCATTGAAAAGGGCGATATGGGAGTAATTCTTGTTTCCTTTAGGAAGATATTGATAGCAGAACTCATTGTCCTTTGTCGCGTTAGGGCCATACCATGCCTTGAGAAGGCTGACGACGAATTTTGGCTTATTGCTCCAATATCCAGCAGCAGGCGTTTCTTTTTCAAGATAGGCCTTAAGAGTTGCATGTTCAGGAAGCTCTTTCGGCGCTCCCAGATATCCTGGAAGATCCCCGAACAAAAGACCGAAGTCTGTTGAGCCTTGTACGTTTGATTCACCGCGAAGCGCGTTTACTCCGCCGCCAGGCATACCGATGTTGCCAAGAAGCAGCTGCAGCATGGCATATGAGCGGACGTTCTGGGTACCGACCGTATGCTGGGTTGTACCCATCGCATAAAGGATCGTACCTGCTTTTCCAGGCTTTCCTGTTGAACAGAAAGCGTCAGCCACCTTCAGGTAGTCTTCCTTAGGTGTTCCTGTCACTGTTGACACAGTGTCAACATCATAACGGGAATAATGCTTTTTCATCAGCTGGAACACGCTGCGAGGATGCTGTAGTGTTTCATCCTTGACCGGGGTCCCGTCTTCTTGTGTTTCAAAAGACCAGCTAGCCTTGTCATATGAACGGGTTTTTGAATCATATCCGCTGAACAAGCCGTCCTCGAATTCGAAGCCTTCCTTGACGATAAAGGAGGCATTTGTATATTTAGCAACATACTCTTTGTGGAAAAGGTTATTTTCGATCGCATAACTGATCAAACCGCCGATAAAAGGAATATCGGTTCCAGAACGGAGCGGAGCATAAGTGTCAGCCTGTGATGACGTTCTTGTGAAACGCGGATCGACTGATAGTATTTTCCCTCCGTTTTCCCTTGCCTTTAAAAGCCATCTAAAGCTGACTGGATGGTTTTCAGCAGGGTTCGCGCCAATGATCAGCGCACAATCGGTATGCTGCAGATCATTCCAGTGATTTGTCATTGCTCCACGACCAAATGAAGGTGCCAGACCGGCAACCGTTGAACTGTGTCATATTCGTGCCTGGTGCTCTAAATAGGTGACACCAAGCCCTCTCATCATTTTCGCGAGCAAATAAGTTTCTTCATTATCAAGTGCCGCGCCGCCTAGGCTTGCGATCGCTTCTGTTTTATTGACAAAAATTCCGTTTGTTTTTTCAACGAATGTCTTGTCACGTGTTTCCTTCACGCGCTTGGCAATGGTATCAAGCATCCATCCCCAATCTTTTTCTTCCCACTTATCGCTTCCAGGAGCCCGGTAACGAGGCTTCAGGACGCGTTTTTCTGAGGTGAATAATTGTCTGATCGTTGTCCCTTTACTGCACAGGCTTCCTTCGTTGATGGGATGATCCGGATCCCCTTCCGTATATACCACATCATTGTTTTTCGTATGGACTAAAATCCCGCAGCCCACAGCGCAGTATGGACAAATGGTTGGTGTAACAGTAGCTTTGGCAATCTTGAATTCTTTTGTTTTCGCATGGACTTCTTTTTCGTTGAAGCCAAGTTCAACAATCGCCAGGGTTGCCGCAGTGGCTCCTGACAGCTTCAAAAACTGCCTGCGATTCAGGTTGATTTCAACCATCTCTCTCTCTCCTTCCCAATAGTTGCTTGAACATCCGTAATCCCACAGTTGGTGTTAATTCAATACTTGCTGGGCTTCCCCCCTTTCAAGCAGGTCATCCGCAGCAGCGGGCGGGGTTAAATCATTGTTGATCCTCCCGGCCGATGTATAAATCGTCGCCATTTTCCCGCGAAGGTAGCCGACAACCTCAATATTGAGGAATCTTGCCAGCTGTACCGCCTGCTTGGTGGCAGCTGTACGGGAACCGATGACGGCAAAGCCAAATTTTGCTGCTTTTGAGAGCATTTCATATGAAACCCTGCCGGTCGTCAGCAGGACGAGCCGGTCGGGCTGCAAACGCTTTCGAATTGCGTGTCCGATAATCTTATCGACAGCATTATGCCTGCCGATGTCTTCCCGGACCTTGATACTGCCATCCTCCAGGATGATACATGCGCCATGCATGCCGCCTGTTTCCAGGTACAATGGCGAATTTTGCGCGAATTCCGCCCGTTTTTTCAATAAATAGGTCAACGAATAGGTTTCATCGGAATTCACTTTATTGAACTTTTTGACATCCGTCATTGAAAAGAAGGTCACTCCCCGGCCGCAGCCCGCTGTATAGTGCTTCTTTTTCGAAAACATCTGTTCAGGATCGAAGGAATTGCATAACGACACATTCAATGTGCCAGTCTTTTCACTAAAATCAACACTGACGACATCCTCCGGGCCATCGATCAACCCTTCTGAGAAAAGGTAGCCGTATACCCAATCTTCGAGATCCTGATTGGTCAGCTGGAAAACCGCAATTTCATATCCATTCAGCTTCAGGCTGATTGGATATTCTTCAGGACAGCCTTTCTTTGTCATGTTCTTCACCCCTTATCTGTTCGGTCATCTCTGGGTCCGGTTCAGCAATCGATATCTCCCAGTTCATTGGAATTGAAAGACTGTGATCAATCTCGCAAACTGGCAATCTCTATAATTCACTCAGTAACATTAAATGCTTTGAAATCCTTGAAAACGGCCTTTCTGAATCAATTACAAGGTTGCTGTGCCATACATTAAAAAACATTTCACTATGCAAAAAGGAATAATACCCCTATGCCTTAAATGTACGGGAAAACGAATGGTTGTAACCGTTTCAATTGTTACAATAATATAGATGAAAATTGTCTATTTCTTTAACAAATGCTTAAATCTATATTTTCGTTTTACGAAAAATTTGTTCTGAGCCAAATTACACATTTCCCATGCTATATCAAATTATTTTTCCGCTCAGTAACTTTCATCACGTCAACGCACTAATGCCACAGAATTGTCAAAAGTTAATTTTTACCTAATACACCTTTCTCAAAAACCAATTCTTTGTCTATTCTTACAGAATTGGTATAATTATAAGAAAGTGTTGAAGGCGACAGGCCTGTCCATTCAGGCAGCCGCCATTCTATAAATGGAGGTAGTTCACATGAGTTTGAAAAAGGTGTTAACAATCGCAGGATCCGATACAAGCGGCGGCGCCGGCATCCAGGCTGACCTAAAAACGTTCCAGGAACTTGGCGTTTACGGAATGACCGCTCTAACAACGGTCGTGACAATGGACCCAAAGAATCACTGGCATCATGAAGTCTTCCCTCAGCCAGTGGAGCTGGTCGAAAAACAGCTGGAAACAATCCTTTCCGTCGGAATTGACGCCATGAAGACAGGAATGCTGGGAACGGTTGAGATCATCGAGCTTTCTGCCCGTAAAATCGATGAATATAACTTGGACAGAGTTGTCATCGACCCTGTCATGGTCTGCAAGGGAGAAGATGAGGTTTTGATGCCTGAAAACACAGATGCTATGAGGGAATTGCTTCTTCCAAGAGCGACTGTTGTTACGCCTAACCTTTTCGAAGCATGGCAGCTGGCACAGACAGGACCAATCCGCACAATTGATGACATGAAAGAAGCAGCTGCTAAAATCCATGACCTTGGCGCGAAGAACGTCATGATCAAGGGCGGAAACAAACTGAACCATGAAAAAGCAGTCGACCTTCTATATGATGGAAAAGACTTCACTCTATTCGAATCAGAAAAAGTTGAAACAAGCTTCACGCATGGCGCAGGCTGCACATTCGCGTCAGCGATCACAGCTCAGCTGGCAAAAGGCAAAACAGTCCCTGAAGCACTGGAAGTCGCAAAAAAATTCATCACAGAAGCAATCAAGCATGGCTTCAGACTGAACGAATATGTAGGACCAACCGCGCATCTTGCTTACAACAAATACGCAGACGGCAACCGCGGAGAATAAACCATAATAAAAAGGATGGCAGCCGCCATCCTTTTTTCTATCCCTATTTCTGTTTCTAATGATATTTTAAAAGCCTTTTTGCCTGGTAGAGCCCTTTTTATGGACACTTTTCTGGGATTCTTCTATATTTTTGTCCATTAGAGCCCCTCTCATGGACACTTCTTCAGGAATTTCTCTTGTTTTTGTCCATTAGAGCCCTTCTTACGGACACTTTTTCAGGAATTCCTCATGTTTTTGTCCATTAGGGCCCTTCTCATGGACACTTTTCTGGGATTTCTCTTTATTTTTGTCCATTAGAGCCCCTCTTACGGACATTTTTCAGGGAATTCGTCATCTTTTTGTCCGTTAGAGCTCTTCTAATGGACACCAGCAATCGTCATCTTTTTGTCCAATAGACTCTTCTCCTGCCCACTATACAGCGACCTCCAAGAGTCTAACAGCTATTATCCAGCCTATTTTTTCTATTATATTTTCCGGTTGATATGAAGAACCCGATCTGCGACATAACTATGGAAGAACCATTCACCAGAGGCGATCAGGGCAGCTGCAAAAAGTGACGCTCCAATCAAGCCATTAGTCTGTTCAAACAACAACAGCCCCAGTCCCCATATTACGAGAAACGACAATGCAAAATCTGCAAGTGAAGCTGTCAGATTGCTTGTTTTTGGAAGAATAAACAAATCACCAGCCAGGTAGGATATAGCTCCAAGGACAAGGGTGATGATCAGGATGTCTCCTAACCCTGCATAACTGCCCAAAAACAGAAGCAGGATGGCAAATGTCATGATGGCTTTAATCAGCAATGCTTTTGAGTGCTCCATATGCTCCCTCCTTTTCCCTTCACTATTTCCATTTACTTTCCTGATTAAACACTTACTGTAAAACCTCCGAGCGTACATTTCGCTTTAAGAAAGATTTTTTAGTAATATAGATATAATCGATTTTAAAAAGATTGATGCAATCAAAAGCAGAAGGACGAAGCCGCGAAAACTTGTCGATAGACCGAAAGGCGAATCATTCATTTTTCACATAGAAGGCTGTCCCTTCGGCTATTATAAATTGAAAACATCGAAATCCGGGAAGGAGGAACAAGGATGGATCCGGTGATTTTGTCAGATGTCCAGGAAGCATTGGACCGTTTTAAAGACAAAGAAGTCTATATTCATTTGGAAACAACAAATGGGGCATACGCATCCCATAACGATGAGTCGTTCTTTTCATCAGGCGCATATATTCGAAATGCGAAGGTCACTTATGAACGCGCGAAGATTGCTGGCGAA